>CATYYP010000080.1 GCA_958415245.1 Schaalia odontolytica
GGGTGGCGCCACTCGCTTATGTGAAGGAGACTCAGAAGCCCAGGTCGCGGGCAACCTGACGCAGGCGCTGGGCCGATGCGGTCAGGCCGTCGCGCTCGTTCAGCGTGAGCGGCGGGTTAAGGACTCGTCCGGCGCCGTCGCGGCCCACGATGGTCGGGGCAGCCATGACGACGTCCGAGATGCCTTCCCAGTCCTCAAGCAGGGTCGAGATGGTCAGGACTCGCTGCTCGTCACGCAGGACAGCACCCGCGATGTTCGCGGCGGACAGGCCGATCGCGTAGTTCGTCGCGCCCTTGCCCTCGATGATCTTGTAGGCACTCTGGACGACCTCCTGCGCGATCGAGTTGCGCAGCGCGGAGTCGAAGACGCCACCGGACAGGGTCGGGCCCCACTGCGACAGCGGGACGTTGCCGATCTCGGCGCTAGACCACAGGGCGACCTCGGAGTCGCCGTGCTCACCCGCCACGTACGCGTGGATGTTCTGGGTGGCCACACCGGTCTCGCGCGAGACCAGGTAGCGCAGACGGGAAGTGTCGAGCACAGTGCCCGAACCGAAGACCTGGTTGCGGGGCAGGCCCGTGAGCTTCAGCGCCACGTAGGTGACGACGTCGACGGGGTTCGTGACGAACATGAAGCGGGCATCCGGAGCCACATTCTGCAGGTTCGGGACGATCTTCTTCATCAGGTTCACGGTCGAACCGGCCAGCTCCAGGCGGGACTGCCCGGGCTGCTGCTTCGCGCCAGCCGTCACGATGATCAGGTCGGCTCCACGAACGATCTCAACGTCGTCCGAGCCTTCGATCGAGCCGGCAGGGGTGAACTGGATGCCGTGGGCCATGTCGAGGGCCTCGGCCTCCACCTTGGCCTTGTTGATGTCCTGAAGGACGATCGAACGGGCGTCGCCGCGCATCGCGCAGGCGTACGCGACGGCCGTACCGACGGCACCGGCACCGATGATGGCGATCTTGGAGGGACGTCCGGAGGACTTTGACGGGTACAGGGTCTGGGCTTTATTTTCCACGAGTGTCTCCTACGGTCTGCGGGCACCCCCATTGTCTCAGATAGGGGCCTGTCCGCGCCCGTTATCTGCACGACGTTTTACGTGCCAGCGGGGCACTCGTCCCTACTGGTCAGAACCCTTCGCGAGGCGTCGCAGGGCACCGCGAACAACCTCCGGATCCGTCGTCGGCCACATGGCGGGCAGGGAACGCATGATGAAGCCGCCGTAGCGCTTGGTCACCACACGCGGATCGAGGATCGCCACGACTCCCCGGTCGTCGGTCGAGCGCAGGAGGCGCCCCACACCCTGGGCCATCATGAGCGCCGCGTGCGTGAGGGATACCGACACGAAGCCGTTCCCTCCCCTGCGCTCGACATCCATCGAGCGGGCGCGCGAGACGGGATCATCCGGGCGTGGGAACGGGATCTTGTCGATGACGACGAGGCGGCAGGCATCCCCCGCGACGTCGACGCCCTGCCACAGGGACATGGTGCCCACCAGGCACGAGTCGCGCTCCTCCCGGAACCGCTGGATCAGCTGCGCCAGGGTCTCTTCGCCCTGCAGGTAGACGGTCAGGTCCGTGCGCTCGCGCAGGGCCTGTGCTCCCGCCATCGCCCCGCGTCGCGACGCGAACAGAGCGAGCATTCCACCGCCCGAGGCCTGCGCCAGCTCCACGAGCTCGTCAAGCAGCTCATCGGAGGGGCCATCTCGTCCCGGCAGCGGCAGGTGGGTCGCCACGTAGCGGATGCCCTGACGACCGTGGTCAAAGGGAGATCCAACGTCAATGCCGTGCCAGGGTACGCCAGAGACCGCCATGCCGGCCTGGGCGGCCATGAAGTCGAAGTTTCCGCCGAGCGCGAGGGTCGCCGAGGTGAGGATCGCGGGTCGTTCGCCGATACCGGTGCCACCAATCGCAGCCGACACGTCCAGAGGCCCGACGGTCAAGCGCGCGTTGTCCGATTCGTCCTTCGTGATGTAGGCGATCGACTGGTCGGGATCGCGCCCCCACGCATCGAGAGCGCCGATCAGCTCGTCGATAGCGGCGCGGGCCAGGAGCTTGGCGGCGGGTTCTCCCTGAGCCTCGGAGACCTCATGGCTGGCACGACGGGCCGCGCCGTCCAGCACGACCATCGCGTCGACGAGGGCGCTCGGACGATACTCGAGCAGCCCCGCCTCCAGGGGAGCCATGGCCGCGCCCAGCCCGGCCCCGGCCTCGTCCAGGTCGGTGGAATCAATCGAGAGATTCGAGCGCAGGGAGCGGGCCACACGGCTCACGCGGGCGACCGTCAGGTCGGCCGCAGCCTGGGAGCGCACGCGGTCGGCCAGCTCGTGGGCTTCGTCGATGACGACGGCGTCGTACTCACCGAAGAGTTCACCCTCGCCGCACGCGTTAATGCCGAAGAGGGAGTGGTTCGTGACGACGACGTCCGCGTCCGCGGCCTCCAGGCGTGCCGCCTGCGCGAAGCACTCGTCGATGAGCGGGCAGTGCTTGCCCAGGCACTCGGGTTTGGCGACCGATGCGTGGTGCCAGGCGCGATCCGAGACGCCCGGAACCAGGTCGTCGCGGTCCCCCGTCGTGGTCTCGCTAATCCACTCGCGGATGCGCAGGATCTCCTTGCCAAGCTCGCCCGTCGGGCCGACGCTCACGTCCTGATCCTCAAACAGCGTGCCCTCGGTGGGGTACCCGCCGTCCAGCTTGTGCAGGCACGCGTAGTTCGACCAGCCCTTGAGCACCGCAACCTTCAGACGCGCGCCCGTCGCCGAGGAGACCGCGTCGACGACCACCGGAGCGTCCTTGACGAGGATCTGGCGCTGCAGCGCGAGCGTCGCGGTGGAGACCACCCCGCGCACGCCGTTCGTCGCGCAGTGCGTCAGCAGCGGCACAAGGTAGCCCACGGACTTGCCCGTGCCCGTGCCCGCCTGCACGAGAAGATGCTGGCGGTCCTCCAGGGCAGCGGCGCCTTCGGCGACCATCGAGGCCTGCCCCTCGCGCGGGGACCCGCCCATCTGGGCGACAACCGCGTCGAGGACGCGACCCGAGGCCTCGACCAGGTCCGTGCTCACGCTCCGCTCACCGCCGCATCACCCACGGTGCCGCCCACCGCTTCGCGGGCGATGACGGCGGCCAGGGCCTCGTCGACACGCGCGACGATACGCGTGCCCGCCTCCACGTACTCCTCGCGCTCGACGTCGCCCTCCTCGTGGATGCGGTGCACGAGGGAGCCAGCCGAGTACGGCAGGATTGCATCGACGGCCACGCGAGGCCGGGGCAGCATGTCTTCGAGGGCCGCGCGCAGCGCCTCCACGCCCCAGCCCGTGTGTGCGCTCAGCGGAACAGCGTTCGGGAATACGGTGCGCAGCAGGGCGATCTGCTCGGGCGAGGCCAGGTCGGCCTTGTTCAGCGCGATCAGCTCCGGGATCTCCGAGGCGCCCTCGATCGTATCGATGACCGAGCGCACGGCCTGCACCTGGGAGACCGGGTCGGGGTGGGCGGCGTCCACGACGTGCAAGATGATGTCGGCCTGGCCGACCTCCTCCAGAGTCGAGCGGAAGGCCTCAACCAGCTGGGTGGGCAGATTGCGCACGAAGCCGACCGTGTCGGTGAGGGTGTACTCGCGACCGTCCGCGGCACGCGCACGGCGCACCGTCGGATCCAGCGTCGCAAAAAGCGCGTCCTGGACCAGGACGCCCGCGTCCGTCAGGCGGTTGAGCAGCGTGGACTTGCCCGCGTTCGTGTACCCGGCGATGGCAACCGACGGCACTGCCCCGCGGCGGCGCGAATTGCGCTGGGTGCGGCGGGCGGGTTCCATGCGCGCGATGTCGGCACGCAGCTTCGCCATGCGCGTGCGGATGCGGCGACGATCCAGCTCGATCTTGGTCTCACCGGGGCCGCGCGAACCGATACCCGCGCCGCCCGCGACGCGGCCGCCGGCCTGACGGGACATGGACTCGCCCCAGCCGCGCAGACGCGGCAGCAGGTACTCGAGCTGCGCGAGCTCGACCTGTGCCTTGCCCTCACGGGACTTGGCATGCTGGGCGAAAATGTCGAGGATGAGGGCCGTACGGTCGACGACCTTCGCGTCCACAACGTCCTCCAGCCCACGACGCTGGGAGGGGGCCAGCTCCTCGTCGACGATGACGGTGTCGGCCTCGACGCTGCGCACGATGTCGGCCAGTTCACGGGCCTTGCCCGACCCCAGGTAGGTCGCCGGATCGGGCTTCATGCGGCGCTGGATGATGCCATCCAGGACGCGCGAACCGGCAGTCTCCGCGAGCGCAGCCAGCTCACGCAGCGAGTTCTCTGCCTCTTCCTCACTCTGCGTGGTGCGCAGGCCCACGAGCACGACCTTTTCGAGTCGCACCTGGCGGTATTCGACCTCCGAGATATCCTCACGGTCGGAAGCGCCCGTGTCGACGCGGCGCGTGCCCGCGCGGGCCTCGCGCTCGAGGGCACCGGCGTCCTGGGAGGTGTCCTGACCCGTCGTCGATGCGAGCGCCGTTCCCGAGCGCGCGAGGATACGCGCGACAACGTCGTTGACGCGCTGGTCGCGCTCCTCTTTCGAAGAGTCCGCACCTGTGTGGGTCGTGTCCATAACCGTCCTTTTCGTGGGGGCTTCTAGTGTCGCACGCGCCGCCCCCATCTGCGCCTGCGCGCGCGGGCGCGATAGGCTTTCTTCCGTGGACGAACAGTATTTCACCGACTCTTCCCCTGCGAGCGCGGAGGAGACCCGCACGATCGAGGTGAGCGCGCGCGGCTTCGACCTGTCAATGCGCGTGTCGTCGCGCGTGTTCTCAGGTTCTAAGCTCGATCTGGGCACACGCCAGCTCCTGGAGATCGCCCCGGACCTGCCCGAGGACGGGACCTTCCTGGACCTTGGCTGCGGGTGGGGTCCGATCGCGACAATCATGTCGTTGGAGTCCCCGAAGGCTGCCGTGTGGGCGGTGGACGTGAACTCTCGCGCGGTGGATCTGACGCAGCGCAACGCCCAGTTCAACGGGGCGAAGGGCGTGCGCGCACTCAAGGCGGAGGAGGCGCTGGCCTCGTCTCAGGAGTCGGATACCCGATTCGACGTCATCTGGTCGAACCCGCCCGTGCGCATCGGCAAGGACGCGATGCACGAGATGCTGCTGGCATGGCTGGGCAGGCTCGCCCCCACCGGCGTCGCCTATCTCGTCGTCCAGCGCAACCTGGGCGCGGATTCACTGATCACGTGGCTGAACGGCCAGGGCTTCCAGGCCTCGAAGTACGCGTCCAAGAAGGGTTTCCGCATCATCGAGGTCCACCCCGCCTGACGTCCTCCTCTTCCTCGACGAGGCCGGGGCCTCGTCGTACTCTCCGGCCCCGTTCTCTGGGAGCCGGGCTCAGGGCAGGCGGATCTCGGCGACTCGGGTCGCGGGTCCGGTGAGGAACACCGAGGCGTCCGTGATGCGGGGACTCTCCCCCGACCAATCGATGACGCCGTCGAGGCCGACAATGACCGTTCCGCCCGGAATGTCGACGACCCACTGGGTGGGCGCACCCGGCCCGCGACGCAGTGCCGTTGCGAGGGCCGCCGCACAGCATCCGGTGCCGCACGCCTGGGTCTCCCCCACGCCTCGTTCCAGCACGCGCATCGCGATGTGCCCACGCTCGACTCCGGGTTCAGTCAGATCGACGACCAGCTCGAGGTTCGTCCCCGCCTGGGGCGCCGGATCATAGGAGGGACGCTGGGCCTGGGGGATCTGGGAGACGTCAACGGTGGGCAGGAAAACCTCGCGCAGGGTCTCCTCGTCGGCAAGCTCGACGACGGTGTGCGGGTTGGGCATGTCCACCCAGATACCGCCAAGGACCGCGTCAATACCGGGAACTCGCACGTCGATCGTCTCGCGCGCCGGAGAGGCCGCCGGACCCATGTCGACACGGTAGCTCGCCCCCTGCCCCTCGTCCTCGGATTCGGGGGTCACGCGCTTGATGCCGCCGCGCGTGGCCACGTCCAGCGTCTGCCCAACCGGCAGATCCACGAGGCCCTCGCGGCGCAGGTGATCGACGAAGACGCGCACGCCGTTGCCGCACATCTCCGCCTTCGAGCCATCCGCGTTGCGGTAGTCCATGAACCACAGGCCGTCGCGTTCGACGGCACGGATGAAGCCATCCGCGCCGATTCCGAAAGCCGGCGAGCACAGCGTCGCGACCTCGACCTCGCTGGGGTCGTAGTCGTCGTATTGGTCCGTGGCGACGACGAAGGAATTACCGGCACCGTGGGCCTTGACGACGCGGGCGTGGGCGGGCAGCTGCGTGTTCATCATGGCTCCACCGTAGCCCCCGTCTCCCGGGCGTGCAGCCGCCGATCGTGTCACGAGCGTCCCAGGGCGGCCTCGGCCTCGCGCTGCGTCAGCTCGACAACGTGGCGCACCACGGCCTCGTTCGAGTCAAAATTCTCCACGTCCAGCCAGTGCACGCGCGGGTCCGGCCGCAGCCACTTGACCTGGCGGCGCGCCAGCTGACGCGTGGCCAGCGCAATGGATTCCACAGCCTCGTCCTCGCTCATCTGTCCGTCGATGACCGCAAGCGCCTGGGCGTATCCCGTGGCACGGGACGCGGTCTTCGCCTCGCGCAGGCCCACATCGATGAGGGCGCGCACTTCCTCGATGAGTCCGCCGTCCATCATGGCGCGCGTGCGCACCGCGATGCGCTCGTCGAGCTCCTCCATCGGGCGGCGTAGCGCCACCATGAGCGAGGGCGCCACGAACTCGTGGCGGGGCATGGACGCCGAATAGGGGCGCCCGGTCAGCTCGATGACTTCGAGGGCGCGGATGATCCGGCGGGCGTTGTGTGGGTCGATGCGCTCGGCCGAGACCGGGTCAAGCTGGGTGAGGCGATCGTGTAGGCCGCGCGAGCCCATTGGCCCCTCTGCTTCTTCTTCGAGGCGGGCGCGCACGTCCGGGTCCGTGCCCGGGAACTCGATGACGTCCAGGAGGGCGCGCTGATACAGGCCTGAGCCTCCCGCGACCACCGCGACGCCCCCGCGCTCATGAATACCAGCCACATCGGCTCGCGCGTGCTTCTGGTAGGCGGCCACCGAGGCCTCGTCGCGAACCTCGAGCACGTCAATCTGGTGATGGGCGATCCCACGGCGCTCCTCCACCGGGGTCTTTGCCGTCCCCACGTCCATGCCTCGGTAGAGCTGCAGGGCGTCCGCGGAGACGATCTCGCCCGCGCCGCTCGCGCCCAACGCACCCGGAAGCACGCAGGCCAGCTCCAGGGCCAGATCCGACTTGCCCGAGGCCGTGGGCCCCACAACCGCACACACGACGTCCGACGCGCGCCTCACCGATGTCTCCATGGCCACCAGTGTACGGGTGCCTCCCGCAGATACCACCCAACAACGGCTAGGCTTAAGACCATGAGCACAACTGACACTCTCCCGGTCACCCTCGACCGGATCACCCAAGCGGTCGAGGCCGTGGGGCTTATCCCCTTCGTGTCCAACACCTGCCAGGTCGCGGCCATCCTGCCGAACCGCACCGTCCGCATCGCTGTCCCCGAGGGCCACCCCGCCCAGGGCGTCGCCGACTACCCGCGTTTCTTCGATCCCTCGCACGCCGATCAGATCGCTTCCGCGGTGCGTCGCCTCAACGCCTCCACCTACCTGCCGAAGGTCACCTCCGGCACGACCGAGACCGGCGCGATCGCCCTGCACCTGCAGCACACCTTTAACTGGGTCGTGGGTGCGACGGACGACCAGGTCGCCGCCGAGGTCTCCCAGTTCATCATGGCCGCCGTCGCCATGATGAACCAGCTTGACATCATGTTCCCCGACCAGTGGACGAAGGAGGGCACCAATGCC
>CATYYP010000081.1 GCA_958415245.1 Schaalia odontolytica
GCGACATTCAGCGCAAGCGCCGCGAGGATGAGCGCCGCGCGCAGGAACAGCGTAAGCGCTCCGAGGATGAGGGGACCGACCCCGTCGAGGATTCCGGCGACGAGGCCAACTGAGCGACGCTCACACCATCAGCCTCGGGCACTACCCCACTGCGGCGCGGCGCGACGCGGTCGCGGTACGACGCGAGGTGCCCCGGCCAGCGCGGTCTGCCCCGACCAGCTCTGTCAGCGGCGCAGGTCCGCCTGCGAGTCCCCCGGCGTCATGTCCTTCGCCATTGCGACGAGGTCCGCCGCGGGCTCCGCGTAGGACGTGCCCACGAGCGTCGCACCCGAGAAGATAAATGACGTGATCGACGCGAGCGCACAGTGACGCGACTTCGGCGCGTGCGCCAGCGGTTGGCCGTTCACGAAGCGCGTCAGCGTCACGATCGGATTCTGGTGGGACACGACGAGCGCCTCACGCCCCCGGGCCTCGCGCAGCGCCGAGGACAGGGCCGCGCTCATACGCGACGCGATATCCCGATAGGGCTCGCCCCACGAGGGACGCAGCGGGTTGCAGTAGTACTTGAAGTACTTCGGGTTCGCGAGCATCGCGCGGTTGGTGTTCACCGGCAGCCCCTCGAAGACGTTGTCCGACTCGATGAGGCGCGGATCAGACTGGATACTCAGGTCGTACGCGGCCGCCGTCGGAGCCGCCGTCAACTGCGCACGCAGCAGCGGCGACGAAATCACGCGAGCAATATCCGCACCCGAATCCACCAGATACTCAGCGGCGCGGGCAGCCATCGCATGCCCCAGCTCCGTCAGCCCAAAACCGGGCAGCCGCCCGTACAAAACACCGTCGGGATTGTCCACCTCGCCGTGGCGCATAACGTGAATAATGGTGCGGTCCATAACACCCAAGTATAGGGCCCCGAATACACGAGAGGCCCGACCAAAAGGTCGGGCCTCCGCTCGCTCACTTCTTGTTGCGACGCTGGTGACGCGTCTTGCGCAGGAGCTTGCGGTGCTTCTTCTTCGCCATGCGCTTGCGGCGCTTCTTGATGACGGAGCCCATGGGGTTCCTCCCTCGTAGTGTGTGCGGCAGAGGTACTACCGCTGATGGATGATGGGTGCCCGAGCCGGGCACATCGTGCCTATACTACCCGCCAATGACGCGAGCCTGGTCACCAGAGTGATCTGCCATACCGGCCTGAATCATCTGGGCGACCGCGGCCTCCGGGACTCGGAAGCTCTTTCCGACGCGAATCGCGGGCATTTCGCCACTGTGAATCAAGCGGTACACAGTCATCTTAGAGACGCGCATGATGTCCGCCACTTCCGTGACAGTCATAAAGCGCGGCGCCGACTGCTGTTCCATTAATGACTCCCAGATATGCTCGCGAGGCGCGCTAAACCCGATTCGTTCACCGCTTACGTAGCCTCACGAAATATACTACTGCCCAACCGCATGGAAACTGCAACTTTGTCCACTTTTGTTGCAGAGTCGTTAAGGAGCATCGATGGCACCGGCACACAAGGGTCGTCAGCAGCGAGGCAAGAACCCTCGCTTACGTCCCGAACCCGGAGCCACCCGCTCCCTGATGCGCAGACGCGCCACGGCCTCGTCCCCCGTACTCTCCGAGGAACCGCTGAACCCGCAGCCCTCCCCCGTCGTACGCCGCGTCCCCGAAGGCCCACAGAACCCCCACGGCGAGGTACCCACCACAACCGTGCAGCGCGTGCGCGCGTGGCTGTCCAAGCAGGCCCGGTATTCACCCGCACGCCTCGCTCTGGGCACATTCGCACTCATCATCGGCGTCATCACGGCGCTCCTGATGTTGCCAATCTCCTCCTCTTCCGACACGTCTGCTCCCTTCGTCGACGTTCTCTTCACCGCCGTGTCCGCGGTCTGCGTCACCGGCCTGACCACCGTCGACACCGCGACCTACTGGTCCCCCTTCGGGCAGGCAGTCATCGCCGCCGGCATCGTCGTCGGCGGCCTGGGCGTCATGACCCTCGCGTCGATCCTCGGATTCGCTGTCTCACGCCACCTCGGCCTCACCCAGCGCATGCTCGCCACACAGGAAACCGGCACCGGCGCCATGGGCCAGATCTCCCTCCTGCTCAAAGCCGTCATCGCGACATCGCTGACCATGCAGGCCCTCCTGGCCGCCGTGTTCCTCCCGCGCTTCCTGTCGATGGGCATCGACCCCGTACGCGCCGTGTGGGACGCCGTCTTCATGGCGATCTCCGTGTTCAATAACGCAGGCTTCGTCATCCTCCCCGAAGGCCTCTCCCCCCACGTCACCGACTGGTGGATGCTCATCCCCATCATCCTGGGCACCACCGTGGGCGCCATCGGCTTCCCCGTCATCATGGACGTCGCCAAGAACCTGCGCACACCCCGGCGCTGGCGGCTCCACACTAAGCTCACCCTGTCGACCTACCTGATCCTCGCATTCGTGGGGGCACTCGCCCTGGCGCTCACCGAGTGGAACAATCCCGCGACCCTGGGTGCGATCGACACTCCCTCCAAGATTCTCAACGCGATGCTCGCCGGCGTGAACTCCCGCTCGTCCGGACTGTCTGCCCTGGACGTCGGCGCCATGCAGACCCAGACCCACTTCGTGCAGGACATCCTCATGATGATTGGCGGCGGCTCCGCATCCACGGCGGGCGGCGTGAAGGTTACAACTTTTGCCGTTCTCGTCTTGGCCGTCATCGCTGAGGCGCGAGGCGACCGCGACATCGAGACCTTCGGGCGACGCATCCCCACGAGCGCCGTCCGACTGGCGGTTGCCGTGTCGCTGCTGGGCCTGGCGCTCGTGGCCGTGTCCGTCGTCCTGCTGCTGTCAATGACGGACTATTCTCTCGACATCATCCTGTTCGAGACCGCCTCCGCGTTCGCGACAGTAGGCTTGTCCACCGGCATCACCCCAGTCTTGCCCGTCGGCGCCAAGTACGTGCTGATTTTCCTCATGTTCGCCGGCCGTACCGGCTCCATGACGGTGGCCGCGGCGCTCGCCCTGCGCGAGCGCTCCCGCGTCATCCGCATGCCGGAAGAACGACCGATCATCGGCTGATTGCGGGGGCGCCTGGCACTCGCGCTTAAAACCCGTGACACCACTGCGCGGATCCAACCACCCAAAACAGTCCCATCCACGCCCGCAAAGGCGACGTGGGTTTCACGAGCCGCGCCAACCACGCCAGCAAAGGCGATGCCGGTTGCACGAACAACCGAAGAACACAACCCACACCACCACCGCAAGGCCCCGCACATACCCGCATGAAACCCACGACACCAATGTGCAGCGGCTGACCCTCACGTTTGAAACCCACGACACCAATGCGCAGCAGCTGACACTCGCGCTTGAAACCCACGACACCAATGCGCAGCGGCTGACCCTCACGTTTGAAACCCACGACACCAATGCACGGCTCCAACCACCCAAAACGGGCGCATTCACGCCCGCAAAGGTGACACCGGTTTCACAAGCCGCACCAACCAAACCCGCAAAGGCGACGCCGGTTTCACAAACAGCCGACAAACACAACCGGCAGCACCGCCCCCAGGCCCCCGACTCCCATCACCGCGACTTATCCACAGGCAAGATGCTGAACACCAGTTATCCACAGGGGCACAATTCCAGCTTTTCATCTCACTCTCGGAGAGCGATCATCCATCAATCAGGCCCATATCCGCAGCTACACATGGTGGTGTCCAATTGTTACCTGAACTCGTCACATCCGTCAGATCGTCGCTTCGCGTTGTTGGCATTCATGGAACGAAAGTACAGCTGCATCGCCTCAGAAAGAACGGCGACATTCTGAGGATTCTGCCTGGTATTTACCTGCCAGCGGGAATCCTCACTGGTGCCTCCTCAACCGAATGCCACGAAATTACATTCATTGCGCGTTTAGCCGCTCTGAGCATCCGCTATCCCACGTATGTTCTCAGTGGGCCGAGCGCCGCTTTTCTCCTAGGGTTACCGACCACGTGCCGCTTGAAGGATCTGTTCGTGTACGCAAACAGCCTTAATGGAACACGAAAGATCGTATTTCCTCATGTTGTCACTCCTGATGGAACTAGAATTCCGGGAACTACAATCAGCACGTGCCGGCCAAGCCATACGGTTCCAGCTATCGAGTACTTGGACTTCCGCATCGCCACACCGGCGCGAGTTGTCGTTGACTGCGCCCGCCTGTTGGCCGACAAGCACGGGTTCTCCATCGCCTGCGCGGGGTTGGCCCACGCGTGCCAGTTTGATCGTTTTCGTCAGGCTGAGTCACGTGCCCGCCAGGAGGAGGCACGCAAAGAGTTCCACAAAGCATTGGCTCACACTCCCCTCAACACCGTCGGACGTGAGCGCGCCCGATGGATCATTGACCACGCTGACGCTGGATGCGAGTCTCCGGGCGAGGCCCTCGTGTTGCTCGCGCTGTTGCGCGCGGGTATCAACGGCATGACCACTCAGGAGGAAGTCCATATCGATGGCCACGCGTACTTCATTGATATTACGCTGCCCAACCTGAAGATAGCTATCGAGTTCGACGGGCGAATCAAATACGGGGACACCGTCGATCAAGTACACGACAGCATTGAGGCCGAGCGGCGTCGGCAGCGCGACCTTGAACGCGACGGGTGGACAGTCATTCGTGTCCGATGGTCGGATCTTCGCGTCATCGACGAGGTCGTCGCCCAGGTTCTGGTCGCCATCCGCACGAGGGTAGGACGTTAGCGACCAAGTAAAGATGTTTCACGCGTGTTTCACGCGCACCGACCGGATACCGACACCGGTACCGCAACGAACCTGGCCAGCCCCATTGAACTCGGCTAAACGCCATTCCCTCGCACGACGGCAACATCCTCACGCCACAGATCATGCGCCCCTGAGCTATTCGCAGGCACCATCATGCTCACCAACGCATCCACGTCGGCTCGCTAGACCACGCTGACGGCCGCAGCGTTCGCGTTGGGGGCGTGCGCAGGGAAGAATGGGGGCATGGCAGATGAACGCGAGTCAAAGGAACTCCAGTCGGGAACGCTCGTCATCGGGCTCGGCCGTTTCGGCTCCGCCGTGGCGGTGACGCAGGACCAGCTGGGCTACGAGATCCTGGCCGTCGAAAAGAACCCCGCCCGCGTGCAGGCTTTCGCGGGTCGTTTCCCGCTCGTCGAGGCGGATGCGACGTCCAAGGATGCGCTCGAGCAGCTGGGGGCGCGGGAGTTCCGTAGCGCCGTTGTCGGCGTGGGTTCCTCGCTGGAGGCGGCGGTGCTCATTACCGCGAACCTGGTCGACATGGGTATTTCTTCGATCTGGGTGAAGGCGACGTCTTCTCAGCATGGCCGCATCCTCCGCCGCGTGGGTGCCCACCATGTCGTCTACCCCGACCTGGACGCAGGCAAGCGTACTGCGCACCTGGTGGGTGGCCGCATGGTCGACTACATCGAGATGGAGAAGGACGGCTTTTCCATCATGAAGTTGCGCCCGCCGCAGGAGGTGCGCGGCTTCTCCCTTGAGGAGCTCGACCTGCGTGGCCGCTACGGCGTGAACGTGCTGGCGATCCGCCGTCCCAAGCAGCGCTTCGAGTACGCGGACTCGTCGACGCGTATCAACGCGGACGACGAGATCATCGTGTCGGGTGACTCGCATCTGCTGGAGTACTTCGCGAATAGGCCGTAGGCGGTCTGTACGCAGGAGGGCCCCGCACAGTGATCTGTGCGGGGCCCTCCTATCGTCACGTGAGGACGAGGCCGGGGCCGTTCACGCTCATGCGGCGAGGCAGAGCGCGTCCCTGGTCTCTGGTTGCCGTCGGCACGCGTGACACCGTCGGTCGCGACGATGATGGTGAGAGCCGCCATCGCGGCTACTGCCACCCTTGTGACGATGGTGATTCCCATCGTTTCCGCTGTCGTGGTTGCCTCCGTGCTGCTTGCGCGGGCGAGTTCCGCGCTCACTAGCGCCGTTGTGCTGCTGCTCGTGCGGTGCCTTACGACCGTGCGATTTGTCGTGCGAAGAGTCTTCGCCCCCATCGTGCTTACCGTGGTGGTGGTGGTGCTCTTCGTGCTCGTGCTCGATATTGATTTCGGGGCTGAACTCGATGCTCGGGTTGATCTCTGTGTGATTGTCTTGCTCGATATTGACGTCACCGTTCACGATGGTGCCGTTGTTATCACCGCCGACGTTCACACTCCTTCCGTCGCGCAGCTCGTAGCCCTCGCCGCCCTTGCTGTGTCCCTCGCCGCAGCAGCCGCCGCCGGGGGCCTGGCACTGCTCGCCGATGTGCTCGACGCCGCGGGTCAGGTTCTCGCCGACAGAGGTCATGACGGCGTAGATCGCCATGATGGCCTGAACGGCTTCCATGAGGACATCGAGGACAGGACCGATGAGGCCGACCCACTTGGCGACCTTACTGGCAACCTGCGCTTCGGCAGCGGGAGCCGCAAGGCCCCAGGTGCATACGACTTCAACCGCTGCGGAAACACAGCTGCCGACGATATCGCCGATGGCGCCCACGACGGCGTCGTGGATGCTGTCGACGGAGTCTGCCACCTTCGTGAGCGCCTCGCCGAAGGCACCAGACGCGGCTGAGACGCCGTCGATCGCACTGGTGACGACGGCCTGGCGCTCCAGGTACGCGCGCACTGCTTCGCCGTGCATGCCAGACATCGCGGCCTGTGCGGTGGACTGCAGCTCTTCAGCAACGGAGGCGAGGGAGCTCGAGATGGAGTCCCAGCTGGAGCTCATGCCGTACACCTGAGCCGAGTCGCCGGTCAGCTGGTTCACCCAGGTCTTGAGGGGATCGATGTGCTGCAAGATCCACTCGACGCCCATACCGACGAGACCACCGATAGGGTCAACGGCGAGCCCGGCTGCTTCGTCGTAGATTGCCTTGGCCGAGCTGACGAGGTTGTTCACCTCGCCGGCGCGCAGGTCCTGGGCGACGTTGTACAGCTCGTCGACGATACCCAGGCCCTCGGTCGGGGTGGTGTAGTCGATACTCGGTGTGAATTCGGGGGATTCGACGCTCACTTCTGAACTCCTTCAAACAGGAAGCGACGCAGCGTGCGTTCTTCATCCTGGCGCTGACGATACAGGAACGTTTCGATGTCCTTATCGCCGTGGTCATCCTGCCGTTCGAACAGCGAACGCACGTCGTCCGTCTTCGTATCGGGGTGAGCCTTCGAGAACTCTTCGATACGGGAGGACTGAGCCTTCTCCTGCTCCTCGACGAAGCTGCGGTAGCTGGCCTGCTGGTCGTTGCGCTGCTTCGACATGAAGGCGTCGAACTCGCGGGACGTTGCCTGCGGGTTGTCCTTCACGTACTGGCGGATCTGGGTTTCTTCTTCGGTGCGCTGGCGCGACAGGAAGTCCGTCATCGCGTCCTGCTGCTCCTGCTGGTTGGACTCGATGAGGCTCTTCACCTCGGAGATGTCCTCACCGGGGTGCGCGTCAGCGTAGCGCGCGAGCGCCTCGTTCTGGTCTTCCTTCTGGCGCTCGTAGAACTCGGCAAGATCGGTGTTTTCGTCGTCGCGCTGCTTCTCGAGGAAGCGACGCAGTTCGTCGTCGTCGGCGTTGAGCTTGTCGTGGCCGCCGAGGAGGCTGTCGAAGGAGTTACCGGACTGGCCGTCCTTGCCTTCCTTACCGTCCTTGCCTTCCTTACCGTCTTGCCCGTCCTTGCCATCGTGCCCGTCCTTGCCATCGTGCCCGTCCTTTGCGGAGTCATCGCCGTGGCCGGGGTTGCTTGAGAGGGAGGGCATTGTGGACTGTCCGCTGAGGCCGCCCAGGCCGCCACCGCCGCCGAAGCCGCCGCCACCACC
>CATYYP010000082.1 GCA_958415245.1 Schaalia odontolytica
GGCACCATGTGTTTCTTCTGGGAGAGCCCGGATCCGGCAAGACGATGCTCGCCTCCCGGCTCCCGACGATACTGCCAGATCTCGACGCCGACACCGCTCTTGTCACCACCTCGTTGCATTCGGTGGCGGGCCTGTTGCCCTCATCGATATCGCTGATGACGCGGCCTCCATTCCAAGCCCCACACCACTCGGTGACCGTGCCGGCGCTGATCGGTGGCGGCACGCGCACGCTCGTCCCCGGGGCAGCGTCGCTGGCGCATGGGGGGATCCTCTTTCTGGACGAGGCCGCCGAGTTCGCTCCCTCCGTCCTTGACTCGCTGCGCGAACCCCTCGAATCGGGTGTCATCCATGTGCATCGCTCCGGTGTTCAGGCGCGATATCCCGCAGCATTCCAACTGGTGATGGCGTCAAATCCCTGCCCGTGTGGAGGCGGATACGGCGGGCGTCGATGCACCTGTTCCTCGATGAATCGACGCAGGTATCTCGCGCGTTTGTCCGGGCCGTTGCTGGATCGGATGGACATCCGCATTGATGTGCACACCCCCAGCCGGGCGGACCTGGCGTCGACACAGACACGCGATTCCGCGTCGATACGCCAGCGTGTCATAGAGGCGCGCTCGAGGGCACGCACGCGCCTTAAAGGCACGCCGTGGACCATGAACGCGCAGCTTCCGGGAGCGTGGCTGCGACACCACTCAGGCATCGATGCTTCGCTCATTCATCAACTTGATCGGCTCGTCGACTCC
Source organism: Schaalia odontolytica (assembly GCA_958415245.1). Classification (GTDB taxonomy): domain Bacteria; phylum Actinomycetota; class Actinomycetes; order Actinomycetales; family Actinomycetaceae; genus Pauljensenia; species Pauljensenia odontolytica_D. The sequence continues at coordinate 747 of CATYYP010000082.1, forward strand.
GGTCACTCGTCCATGCGCGGAATCGACCGGATGCTACGCCTGGCATGGACGCTCGCTGATCTCGAGGCCGCGCCTCGGCCAACCTTTGACCACATTGTTGCAGCGCAGCAGCTGCGGAACGGAGCGGATCACTATGAATGACACTGAACTGTGGGAGGCTGCCTGGTGGTCTGCCGTCGCTGAGCCGGCTGATCCGTGCGCACGCATCCTTCGTCAGTCCTTAGGGGATCGAGATGCGCGCTCGTGGCTGATTGGGAGCTGGTCGGCACCGCCGTTGGCGCTTGCCCGTCACTCGAGGATTGACTGGCACACGCAGTGGAATCGGTGGAGGCAGCGCGCCCTCTCGGTCGACATCGACAGTGAGCTGACACGTGTCGCTCGTGCGGGCGGCGGATTCATGACACCCGGCGATCCACGATGGCCAGAGCACCTTGCGTGCCTGGGGGAGGAGGAGCCAATGGGATTGTGGTTCCTCGGTGACCTGCCCGAGGATCCGCAGGCGGATCATCATCTGTCTATTGTGGGAGCTCGCGCTTCCACCGGCGCGGGAAACAGATGTGCACGTAACATGGCGGCCTTCGTCGCTTCGGCAGGCGTGACGGTGGTGTCTGGGGGAGCGATTGGCATTGACATTGAGGCTCACCGCGGTGCCCTGTCTGCGCGTGGGCGCACGATCTGCATCCTTGCGGGGGGCGTGTGCAATCCCTACCCCGCGTGCCACGGTGGTGACTTTCGCGCCGTCATTGATGGCGGTGGTGCCCTGATCTCCGAGGTCGCTCCCACCGCAAGGCCGGCGAAGTGGCGTTTCCTGACCCGTAACCGTTTGATTGCCGCATGGAGCGGGGCGACCGTGGTCGTCGAGGCGGGAGCGCGCTCCGGTGCCCTTGCGACGGCGCGTCGTGCCATGGAATACGGGCGTGAGCTAGGCGCAGTCCCCGGCGCAGTCGACGCGCCGATGTCGGTGGGGTGCCTCGAGCTTGCGCGCAACGGAGCGACGATCATCCGCGATGGGCGCGACGCCCTCGAACTCGTGCGCCCGGTGAGCGTGGACGCCGCCCAGCCTCTGTTCGGTATGCCAATCGACGACGATCACGGCGTTGATGCCCTAGAGCCAACTCAGCGTCGGGTGTGGGAGGCGCTTCCCCGGAGCGCTCCCGCGTCGGTCGAAGCAATCTGTGTTGCTGCGGCACTGTCGCGCGAAGAAGTGAACTACGCGCTGATGGAGCTCTCGGTTGCGGGTCTAGTGGCCGGATCGATGCGTGGCTGGACGCGAACGGGCGGAGGCAGACCGTAGGATATCGATATGACAGGCAACGTGGGGGAGCGCTGGGAAGAATACCTGCGCCTTGGGCGGCGGATGAGCCCCCACACCGTTTCCGCGTACCTCGGGGATCTTCACTCGCTTATGGAGTTCCTCTCGCTCGACGCGGACGCGACCCCTGCGCAGTTGCGACAGGCGCTCACGCAGCGCGCAGTGCGTTCCTGGCTGGCTCGCACCCTCGCGGATGGGGGAGCGCGCTCGACGATCGCGCGTCACACCGCCGCGATTCGCAACTTCACTTCCTGGGCAATGCGTGAAGGAATACTGGTGAGCGACCCCGCGGCGCTCCTGTCATCTCCGCGTGCCGACCAGCGTCTGCCGTCTCCACTCGACGAATCCGATGCGAGGGTGCTTCTCAACGCCGCTCGGGATGAAGCGTCGGCGGGAGGTGCCTCCCAGATTCGCAACTGGGCGATCCTCGAGCTGACGTACGCGTGTGGCCTTCGTGTCTCCGAAGTCTGTGCCCTCGATATCTCATCCCTGAACCGTGAGGCCCTCACCGTGAGGGTTGTCGGTAAAGGCAACAAAGAGAGGGTGGTTCCCTACGGTCCTCCTGCTGCCGACGCCCTCGACCATTGGCTGGTACGAGGCCGTCCCCAGTTGGCCGGGGAACGCAGCGGGGACGCTCTCTTCCTCGGCGATAAGGGTGGTCGCATCGATCCGCGCGTTGTGCGTTCGATGGTGCACAAGATGGCGGCTCGCGCCGGCGTGCACGACATTGCGCCACACGGGCTGCGCCATTCAACGGCGACGCACCTGCTGCAGGGTGGAGCTGACCTGCGTGCGGTCCAGGAGATGCTCGGTCACTCGTCGCTGTCGACAACTCAGCGCTACACCCACGTGGATACCGCTCGTCTGAGCGCGATCTATCAGCGGGCGCACCCCCGCGCCTAGGACCCGAGGGCAGGTACGCGCTGTCTCGCCGGTGATCGCAGACCGCGTTCGGCAATTCGCATGAGGCTATCGAGCCAACACGTCGTCCCAGGGGAGCAGTCGCGGGCGCCCGAGCGTCATACGTATTGGATCGATGTACGTGCGCCTGCCGGTCTTTGCGCCCCAGTGCAGTGTGGGTGAGTCCCCTTCGTCGACGCCGATGTCGTCCCCTTTCTGAACGTGATCGCCGACCGCGACGGATGATTTAACGGGCAGATACGTTGACCAGACGACGCGGCCGCCGACGTCGTGCCGAATCGAAATGACGCCCCGGCCCGCGATGGGACCGGCAACGGTCACAGTGCCCGATGCGCACGCGTACACCGGGGATGGAGCCGGGTACTGCAACGTCACCCCGCGACGCCCGGGAAGCCAGTCGTGGGCGGGTGGGGCGAATCCTTCGATGACGGTCACGGGTCTACCCGTGGGCCACTGCCATCGCTCGCGGTGCGGGGCAGCTGCGCCTGGCGGTGTCGCGATGATGAGCAGTGTGGCGACGAAGGTGGCGATCAGTGTAGCTGCGCTGAATCGACCACGGTTCGGGATTACGGAGGTCATGACATCAGCGTGAGGGGACACGGCGCACAGGTCTAGTTGCCCGGCGTCGGTTGTGGATACTGCTGCGGCGCGAAAGGACCCTGTGGATAACGAGCGAAAACGGCGCGTCTGTGCCGAACTGCCCCGGCCTCGTCGAAGATGAATCCAGTAGGCAACGTCTCATCCGCCTGGTTTCGGACATTTGTGCACTTGTGAGGTAAGATAGCCGGGCACTTGCCCTATGCAGGTGACTTCGCGTGCCATTATCGCGACCCACGGGAAACCGCCAGGGGAGCGAGGCGCGGCGGCTTCGGTCCTTTCGGGGATGGTCGCCGGTCATGGCACCAGGGTGCGCAACGCGCACAGCAAACCGATAACCCCGGGGGAAACCCCACTGATCACTCGCGACTTGCGGGGAAAGGACGAACCATGGCAGTCGTTACCATGCGTCAGCTCCTCGAGTCCGGTGTCCACTTCGGTCACCAGACTCGCCGTTGGAACCCGAAGATGAAGCGCTTCATCCTCACCGAGCGCAACGGCATCTACATCATCGACCTGCAGCAGACCATTGCTGACATCGACATCGCCTTCGACTTCGTGAAGCAGACCGTTGCCCACGGTGGCACCCTGCTTTTCGTCGGCACCAAGAAGCAGGCCCAGGAAGCTGTGGCCGAGCAGGCCCAGCGCGTCGGCATGCCCTACGTGAACCACCGTTGGCTCGGCGGCATGCTCACCAACTTCTCGACCGTTGCCACCCGTCTGCAGCGCCTGAAGGAACTCGAGCAGATCGACTTCGACGACGTGGCCTCCTCCGGTCACACCAAGAAGGAACTGCTCATGATGCGTCGCGAGAAGGACAAGCTCTCGCGCACTCTGGGCGGCATCCGCGACATGACCAAGGTTCCCTCGGCCGTGTGGATCGTCGACCCCAAGAAGGAGCACCTCGCGGTCTCCGAGGCTCGCAAGCTGCGCATCCCGATCGTCGCCATCCTCGACACCAATGCTGATCCGGACGAGGTCGACTACCGCATCCCCGGCAACGATGACGCCATCCGCGCCGTCGCGCTGCTGACCCGCGTGATCGCCGACGCCGTCGCCGAGGGCCTCATCGCCCGCTCCGACGTCCGCAAGGGCAAGGGCGAAGAAGCCGCCGCTGAGCCGCTGGCCGAGTGGGAGCGCGAGCTCCTCGAGGGCGAGGTTAAGGCCGACGAGGCTGCCGCCGCAGCTGAGGCCGCCGAAGCCCCCAAGCAGGACTGAACTTTTTACTGAGAGGAATCATCCGATGGCGAATTTCACCGCTGCAGATGTGAAGGCGCTGCGTGAGCAGACCGGCGCCGGCATGATGGATGTCAAGAAGGCTCTGACCGAGGCCGACGGCGACGCCGAGAAGGCTCTCGAGATCATCCGCCTGAAGGGCCTGAAGTCCCTGTCCAAGCGCGAGGGCCGCCAGGCCTCCGCCGGCCTGCTGGCCGCGCAGACCGACGGCACCATCGGCGTGCTGGTCGAGGTCAACTCCGAGACCGACTTCGTCGCCAAGAACCAGAAGTTCATCGACTTCTCCAACGAGGTTCTGGCCGCCGCCGTTGCCTCCAAGGCTGCCGACCTGGACGCGCTGTTCGCCGCCCCCATGGGTGAGGGCACCGTCAAGGACCGCCTGGACGCCTTCGCCGCCATCATCGGCGAGAAGCTGCAGGTTGGTCGCATCGTGCGCGTCGAGGGCGAGAACGTCGACCTCTACCTGCACCAGACCAACCCCGACCTGCCCCCGCAGGTTGGCGTCTTCGTCGTGACCGATGCCGCCGGCAAGTCCGTTGCCCACGACATCGCGATGCACGTTGCCGCTTACATGCCCGCCTACCTCGATCGCGATTCGGTTCCGGCCGACGTGCTCGACAAGGAGCGCGCCACCCTCGAGAAGATCACGCTTGAGGAAGGCAAGCCCGCCAACATCGTTCCTAAGATCGTTGAGGGCCGCCTGAACGCGTTCTACAAGGACAACTGCCTCGTTGACCAGGCCTTCGCGCGTGACCCCTCGAAGTCCGTTGCTCAGGTCCTCAAGGAGGCCGGCGCCACGGTCACCAACTTCGTGCGCGTGCACGTGGGTGCCTGATCTGGCCACGTCGTCAGCTTGCTGACAAATGGGAGCGGTCCCGCCGAACGGCGGGGCCGCTCCCCTTTTACCAGGTAGTATGGTTCTTAACCGTTCCGCCCTTCCCGGGCCGTTACAAAGGAGAAGCGTCATGTCGACGAACCGCCGCGTTTTGCTCAAGCTGTCCGGAGAAGCATTCGGGGGTGGATCGATCGGTTTGGACCCCAAGGTTGTCCGCAACATTGCGGAGCAGGTCGCGACGGCTGTGCGTGAAGGTGTCCAGGTTGCGATCGTCGTCGGTGGTGGCAACTTCTTCCGTGGTGCACAGCTTGCTCGCGAGGGTCTTGAGCGTTCGCGCGCGGACTACATGGGCATGCTTGGCACCGTCATGAACGCGCTCGCACTCCAGGACTTTATCGACCAGTCCGGTATCCCTGCCCGTGTGCAGACGGCCATCACGATGGCTCAGGTTGCCGAACCCTACCTGCCCCTTCGAGCGATTCGTCACCTGGAGAAGGGACGCGTTGTGGTCTTCGGCGCTGGCGCGGGCCTGCCGTACTTCTCGACGGACACCGTGTCCGCTCAGCGTGCCCTGGAGATTCACTGCGACGAACTCCTCGTCGCTAAGAACGGCGTGGACGGCGTGTACGACGATGATCCGAACAAGAATCCCGATGCTCACCGCTTCGACACGCTGACCTACTCTGAGGCGCTGCGTCGCGATCTCAAGGTGATTGACGGTTCGGCGCTGGCCCTGTGCCGTGACAACGGACTGACGACGCGCATCTTTGGCATGGGTGGCGACGGAGCCGTGACCCGCGCGCTGATGGGCGATGAAATCGGTACCCTAGTGACGGCGTGATATAACCTTCACAGACCACTGACTTAAAGGAGCTCATAGTGATCGACGATATTCTCCTCGAGGCCGAGGAAAAGATGGACAAGGCCGTGGAAGCGGCCAGCCACGAGTTTTCGAACATTCGTACCGGGCGCGCGACGTCTTCGATGTTCGAGCAGCTTCTGGTGGACTACTACGGCGCGCCGACGCCGATGCAGCAGCTTGCGAGCTTCCAGATTCCCGAGGCCCGCACGGTCCTGATCTCTCCCTTCGATCGCACCGCGACCCAGGAGATCATCCGTACTCTGCGTGAGTCGGACCTTGGCGTGAACCCGACCGACGATGGCAACGTTGTGCGCGTCGTTCTGCCCGCCCTGACGGAGGAGCGCCGTAAGGAGTACGTGAAGCAGGCCAAGAGCAAGGCTGAGGACGGTCGCGTGTCCGTGCGCGGCGTGCGTCGTAAGGCGAAGGATCAGCTCGACCGCCTGAAGAAGGACGGCGAGGCCTCTGAGGATGACGTCGAGCGCGCTGAAAAGCAGCTTGATGGCCTCACGAAGGCCCACACCGAGCAGATCGACAAGATGCTCGCGACGAAGGAAAGTGAACTGCTGACGATCTGATGGCGTCGACGGATCGTTCACTTCTTGCCCGAGTATTCTCCCCGGGTCCCACTCGCGACAATCATCCCGCGGGTGGGGCAACGGGGAAGGCTGGGCGTAATCTTCCGCAGGCGATCACGACCGCAGTTGTCCTGATCGCTGCTGTTGCTATTCCTCTGTTCACGTCGCTGCCTGCGTTTGTCGGCGTTATTGCCTTCGTGTGCCTGGTTGGAATCTGGGAACTTGCGGGTGCCTTCGCTCGCATGGGTATCACCCTGACGGTGACGCCTCTGTATGTCGGTGCTATCGGTATGGTGACCTGCGCGTGGTGGCTGGGTACAGAGGGCATGCTCTTCGCCCTGTACATCACGGTATTCGTCTGTGCGGCGTGGAGACTCTTGGACCGTCGTCAAGAGTCCCGGATGAGCGACGTCGTGTCGTCAACGTTTGCCGCTGTCTACGTGCCGTTCCTGGCTTCGTTCGTCGTGCTCATGATGGCGGCGTGGCACAACGCCTGGGTGTTCGTCGTCTTTGAGCTCATGGTCATCGCCAACGACACCGGCGGCTGGGCTGCTGGCGTCATGTTCGGCAAACATCCCATGGCCCCAGCGCTGTCCCCGAAGAAGTCCTGGGAGGGCTTTGCAGGTTCCGCCCTGACGGCCATCGCTGTCGGCGTGGTCGGTCTGTGGTTGCTGGGAGCTTCCTGG
>CATYYP010000083.1 GCA_958415245.1 Schaalia odontolytica
CCGAGGGCGGCGAGCGCAGACGAGGCCGTGGCTCGCGCCCCGAGAACGACGGCACTAGTGGGGAGCGTTCGGTCCGCCTGCGAGCACGCGCGACGAATCGCCGACGAAATCCCCGTGACATCCGTGTTGAAGCCGGCGAGCACGCCGGAGGAAGGAACCACCGTGTTGACGGCGCCAACTCCAGTGGCAAGCGGATCGATCGCGTCCAGGAGCGGAATGATCGCCTGCTTGCAGGGCATTGTGACCGACAGACCGCGGAAGGACTCGTCCAAGCCTGAGATAAACTCGGGCAGGCTCGCCTCATCGTGCTCGATGCGGCGGTACTCCCATCCCTCAATTCCGAGGTCTTCCCATGCCGCCCGGTGGATCACCGGGGACAGGGAGTGCTCAATCGGAGAACCGATGACACCGGCCCACATCATGACGCTGTGCAGTCATTCGGGTTCGCGTTGCAGTACGCCTTGAACAGTTCGCGGTTCTTCTCCTGCTCCTCGAGAGTCGAGGCGAACAGGGTCTCACCCGTGTCCAGGTTGACCGTGACGAAGTACAGCCAGTTGCCCTCAGCCGGGTTCAGGACTGCCTTGACGGCCTTCTCGCTCGGCTGTCCGATCGGGGTCGGAGGCAGACCTGCGTGCAGGCGCGTGTTGTAGGGATTGTCATTGTCCAGGTCAGCCTGGTCCGGAACGCCGCTGGTCTTTCCGACGCCGTACAGGACGGTCGAGTCCATGCCGAGGTACCCCTTCGTCTCACCATTCGTGTCGGCGAGGCGATTCTCGATGACGCGAGCGACCATGGGCATGTACTTGTCGATGTTCATTTCACCGTCCACGATCGATGCCTTGATCAGGACGGTCTGCCGATCCGCTGGGGCAACGCCGAGACGATCAAGCTCATCGACGGTTCCCTTCACCATCCGCGCGATGACGGTCGTCGGCGTGTCATCCTCGGAGACCTCGTAGGAACCGGGCAGCAGCCATCCTTCGGCATTTCCACCAGCCTCAGACGGCAGGCCGATCGCTTCCGTGTCGGCGAAAGCAGCGTCCACCTGTTCCTCGGTGACGCCCATGATGTCAACTATCCGCTTCTTGACCTCGGACATCTTCTGACCCGACTTGATCGTAATCGTCGAATCGACGCGGTTCGTCTCATCCAGCAGGCCTGCGAGCGCACCGGCTGCACTCATCTGTTGCTTCAGGCGGTACGTACCAGGGCGAATGGACATCGACGCCGGCGTCTTCTCGAACTGACGCACGAAGGCACCGACGGACTTCACGACGCCCGCATCCACGAGCATCTGGCCGATATCGCGACCGGAGGAATTCTCTGCGATCGTCACCTTGACCGAGCCGGTGCCCGGCCCGGGGAAATCATCCGATGCAGTCGTCGACGAGTTGAAGAGCTGATCGTAAGCGACGTAGCTGGCACCGGCCAGCAGGCCGATCACCAGAACGATGATGAAGAAGGAACGCACCCGACGGCGGCGCTTGCGCTTGCGTGCCGCTCGTCGTTCACTGGCAAGGCGGCGAGAACGCATGCCCGTGGTCTCAGAAGGCGATTCTGCTCCATGCGCTGCACTGCGCTGACGCAGCGTCGCACCGGACACGCGAGGCGTCGCACCCGTATCCGTCACCTCATCGAAAGAGGGAAGTGTGCGCTCACCCCGCGCCGTTGCTGCAACGGGCGCCACTGCCTCGTCACGAGAGGAACCTCCACGCAAGTCGTTTCCCTGAGTGGGCGTCGCGGTCGCATCCTGCGATGCATGCTGCTCGTGCAGCTCAGCATCCGAATAGACCTTTCGCTCGCCGGAATGAATCTCTCGACGAGAACGGAAGGGGTAAGGGGGAGGCGTACTCATGCGTGCGCTCCTTCACTTGGTTCGAGGATGATTTCCTCACCGGGAGCTCGACCGCCCATCCGTTCGAGCTCGAGTGCCTGTTCCAAAATGATCTGCGCCGCGACCTGGTCGATGACGCTGCGATGCTCGATCTCAGGAATCCCAGATGCGCGAAGACGTGCGTGCGCCTGGTTGGACGTCATACGTTCGTCGACCATCGCTACACGAACATCGGGAACAAGCTTCTTAATGCGGCGCGCATACTTACGCGCACCCTTCGCGGAGATCCCCTCTCCCCCACGTAAGTGCCGAGGAAGTCCAACGATCACTTCGATCGCGTCGTGGCTACGCACAATGTCGGCTAAGCGATCAAGATCGGACAGATCGGGAGCCCTGTGAAGGGTTTCGACAGGCATCGTGAGAATCCCGTCGGGGTCGCACCGGCTGACGCCGACACGCACGGTGCCGACGTCCACGCCGATGCGAATACCCCGACGAATACTCACAGAGCCTCGATTTCCTTGCGGATCGCGTCGATCGCGTCGGCAATACCCTCAGGCTTGGTGCCGCCGCCCTGAGCGATGTCGTCACGGCCACCGCCGCCACCGCCCATGTATTTGCCGACGGCGCGAACCAGCGCACCGGCCTTCACCAACGCCTTGCGCGCTGCCTCGTTCGTCGCGACAACCAGCGAGGGCTTGCCACCGACGACGCCACCGAGGGCAACGACGGTCCCGCGCTCATTGCCGAGGCGGTCACGCACATCGAGCGCAAGGGTACGCAGAGCGTCCGCGGACGGCATCTCACCGACCGAGGAGGCGACGACGGTCACGGGACCGATAGCCTTCGCGGAAGCCGCCAGGTCGGCGCCCTGGCTCAGAGCCTGTGCCGTGCGGACCTTCTCGAGCTCCTTCTCGGACTCGCGCAGCTTGGTCAGCAGCGACTCAATGCGCTCGGGCAGTTCATCGGCGCGGCCGCCCACGAGCTGGGAGAGCTGGTTGACGAGCGCGTGTTCCTTGGCCTGGAACTCGTATGCGCCGTCGCCCACCAGGGCGTCGATACGACGCACGCCCGAGCCGACGGATCCCTCGGAGAGCACTGTGATGCGGCCGATGTGACCGGTCGTGGGAACGTGGGTGCCACCGCACAGCTCACGGTCGAACCCATCACCGATGGTCACGACACGAACCTCGGAACCGTACTTCTCGCCAAACAGTGCGATCGCGCCGGATTCACGCGCGGCATCGATGCTCATGACCTCGGTGGTCACGGCCAGATCCTCGGCAAGCTTCTCGTTGACGAGAGCCTCAATGTCGCTCAGCTGCGAGCCCTCAAGAGCGGACCCGTGGCGGAAGTCGAAGCGCAGGCGCGACGGCGAGTTCTCCGAGCCCGCCTGGGTGGCGTCCTCCGACACGACGTTACGCAGGCCCGCGTACACCATGTGGGTCGCGGTGTGAGCACGTGCAATGGCGAGACGACGCTGGCCGTCGATCTCGGCGTACGCCTTCTCGCCCACCGTCATGCCGCCCTCGGTGAGGGTGCCACGGTGGACGCTCAGGCCACGAATCGGTGCCTGGACGTCGTGGACCTCGACAACACCGCCACCCGCGAGACGGATGGTGCCGTGGTCGGCGAGCTGGCCACCCATCTCGGCGTAGAACGGAGTGCGATCGAGAATAACCTCAACTTCAGCGGGAGCGCTGGCAGCGGGAGCCGCCACACCATCGACGAGCAGAGCCTCAACGGTGGCCTCAGCAGCCTGCTCCGTGTAGCCCAGGAACGTCGAGCCACCACCCATCGCCTTCTCAATGTCATGGAAGACGCGGACGTCGGTGTGCCCGGTCTTCTTCGAGCGAGCGTCGGCGCGTGCGCGCTCCTTCTGCTCGGCCATCAGAGTGCGGAAGCCCTCCTCGTCGACCGACACACCCTGTTCGGCGGCCATCTCGAGGGTCAGATCGATCGGGAAGCCGTAGGTGTCGTGCAGCGAGAACGCCGACGCGCCAGAAATCACGGGGGCGCCCTTCGATTCCTTCGCCGTCGCAACTGCAGCGTCCAGGATCGTTGTGCCGGCGCTCAGGGTGCGGCGGAACGCATCTTCCTCCGCGTAAGCGACTTCGGAAATTGTCTTCCAGTTGGTCTCCAGCTCGGGGTAGGACGCCTTCATCGCGTCCTTCGACGCCGTCAGAAGCGTCGGCATGGTTGCCTCGTCGACGCCCAGCAGACGCATCGAGCGAACGGCGCGGCGGATCAGGCGGCGCAGCACGTAGCCGCGACCATCGTTACCGGGACGCACACCGTCGCCGATGAGCATGAGCGAGGAACGCACGTGGTCGGCCACGACGCGCATGCGCACGTCGTCGTCATAGGCGGCGCCGGCCTCGGGGCCAGCGGCACCCAGACCGTAGCGCTTACCGCTCATCTGCATGGCGGCCTCGATGACGGGGAAGACCTCGTCGATCTCGTACATGTTGGGCTTGTCCTGCATAACGAAAGCCAGACGCTCCAAGCCGGCGCCCGTATCGATCGCCTTCTTGTCCAGCTCACCCAGCAGCGGGTAGTCCTTGCCGGTACCCTCACCGCGCATGTACTGGTCGAAAACCAGGTTCCACACCTCAAGGTAGCGGTCACCACCCGGGTCGACGGTACCGCCCACGGCCTCGGGGCCGTATTCGGGACCGCGGTCGTAGTGCCACTCGGCACACGGACCCGCCGGGCCGGGCTGGCCCGTGTCCCAGAAGTTCTCCTCGCGCGGCAGTCGCACGATGTGCTTGGGATCCATGCCGATCTGCTTCGTCAGCACGTCGAAAGCCTCGTCGTCCTGGTCCCACAGGGTCACCCAGAAGCGATCGCCATCCAGGCCGTACTTGCCCTCGTCGCGCGAGCCGGTCAGCAGCTCCCACGCGTAGTTGATCGCACCTTCCTTGAAGTAATCGCCAAAGGAGAAGTTACCGTTCATCTGGAAGAACGTGCCGTGACGGGTCGTCTTGCCGACGTTGTCGATGTCGTTCGTGCGAATGCACTTCTGCACCGACGCGGCGCGCGGCCACGGCGCGGGCTCAACGCCCGTGATGTAGGGGATGAACGGAACCATGCCCGCGATCGTGAACAGAATCGAGGGCTCCGGAGAGACGAGAGAAACGGAAGGACGAATCTCATGACCCTGCTTCTCGAAGTAGTCGAGCCAGCGGGTGCGGATTTCAGACGTACGCATAGTCCCCCATGTTAGACGGTTGGCGCCGCTCACGACACATCGGCGCGCGCAATCGGACAGTGGAATGAAAGAAAAACCGCGCCCCCGAGCGTCGCTCGGGGGCGCGGAGTTGACTAGTGTCAGCGCGAGTAGTGCTCGACGACCATCTGGACGTCGACGGTCACAGGGACCTCAGCGCGCTTGGGGCGACGCACCAGGGTCGCCTTGAGGCGGGACAGCTCGACATCCAGGTACTCGGGGACGGCGGGCAGCACGTCGCGGTGAATACCCTCAGCGGCGATCTCGAAGGGAACCGTGGTCTGCGACTTCGGCTTGACCTGAAGGGTCTGGCCGGGCTTCACGCGGAACGACGGACGGTCGACGATCTTGCCGTCGACGAGGATGTGACGGTGCACGACGAACTGGCGGGCCTGCTGGATGGTGCGGGCGAAGCCAGCGCGCAGGACGAGCGCGTCGAGACGCATCTCGAGCAGCTCGACCAGGTTCTCACCGGTCAGGCCGGCGGTGCGACGGGCCTCTTCGAAGGCGCGGCGCAGCTGCGACTCACGGATGCCGTACTGAGCGCGCAGACGCTGCTTTTCCTTCAGACGAACGGCGTAGTCGGAGTCCTGGCGGCGGCGGGTGCGGCCGTGCTCACCGGGGCCGTAGGGGCGCTTCTCGAAGTAGCGGACGGCCTTGGGGGTCAGAGCCAGACCGAGGGCGCGGGACTCGCGCACCTGCTTGCGGGAACGATTCGTTGCCATGTTTCTTCTTCCTGTTTCTCATGTCATGCCGGGAATCCCGGCATGGGGCCAACTCCAGGATCACGTCGATCCGTCGGCTAAGGCCCCAGGTGCCCGCTGGTGCGGACAACTGTTCCATCCTAGCGTCTTTTCAGCAGATTGCGAATCACACCGAGCCGCTTCGTGAGCATCGCCTCATGTCCATTTTCAGTTGGCTCATAGTACTGAGTACCGTCCAGGTCATCCGGGAGGTACTGCTGCGCGGCGACATGGTGCGGCTGATCGTGCGCGTAGAGGTACCCGTCGCCATGACCGAGAGTCTTCGCACCGCCATAGTGCGCATCGCGCAGATGCTCCGGTACTGCTCCCCCACGTCCGGCGCGCACATCGGCGATCGCGCGATCAATCGCCAGATACGTCGCATTCGACTTCGGGGCTGTCGCCACGGCGACAACCGCCTGGGCGAGCAGGAGACGCGCCTCGGGCATACCAATGAGAGCAACACCCTGCGCGACACTCACACACGTCGTAAGAACCTCGGGAGCCGCCATCCCAATTTCCTCAGACGCGGCGATCATGATGCGCCGCGCGATGAAGCGTGGGTCTTCCCCGGCCTCGATCATGCGGGCGAGATAGTGCAGCGAGGCATCCACATCGGACCCCCGCATGGACTTAATGAACGCGCTCGCGACATCGTAGTGCTGATCCTTGCTCCATCGAACCAGGGCTTGGTTCGCCGCTGCCTCGACGCTCGCGACAGCGATCTCACCAGAGCCATCGTCACTGGCAACGCCAGCCGCCGCCTCAAGGAGAGTCAACGACTTGCGCGCATCCGAGCCCGCCAGACGCACGAGGCCGGCCACGGCCTCGTCAGTAATGGAGAAGCGACCACCGAGGCCGCGCTCATCTGCCAGCGCGCGCCGAATCAGTCCCTCGATTGCATCCGCGTCCAGGGGGCGCAACGTCAGCAAGAGCGAGCGCGAGAGCAGCGGCGAAATAACCGAGAAGGACGGATTCTCCGTCGTCGCCGCAACGAGCACAACCCAGCGATTCTCAACTGCGGGAAGCAACGAATCCTGCTGCGACTTAGAAAAGCGATGCACCTCGTCGACGAAAAGAATCGTTTCTTCACCCCCGCTGGCGAGGGTTCGGCGCGCATCATCCACCACGCGCCGGACGTCGCTCACGCCGGAGGAAACAGCGGACAGCTCAATGAAACGTCGCCCCGACGCGCGCGCAATCAGATAAGCGAGGGTCGTCTTACCCGTGCCCGGTGGCCCCCACAGCACCACCGAGGAAACAGCGACACCATCACTCGAACCAGGCGACAGGAGGCGGCGCAGCGGCGCCCCCTCACCGAGCAAGTGAGACTGCCCAACCACCTCGTCGAGGGTCGTCGGACGCATACGAACGGCGAGGGGCGCGCCCGCGTTGAAAGCAGGCACGCCCGACTCGTCGACAGATTCAGAATCAAACAGATCCATGAAACCTAGCTTAGGACAGAGTGACTCCACTCGAGGAAGAGCCAATCTTAGGACCGGACAGAACCTGGACAACCACGAGGCCGCCGAGGATCAGCATGCAGGCACCGGCACCGAGCAGGTATCCGTTGAGTCCCTCGGACTCATCGCCAGCGAGCGAGGAGGACAGCATCTCCGCGTGAAGCTTCACGGCGCCCGATGCGTCAACCGACGAACCATTCGCTGCTGCACCGACAGCGGAAGCAACCTTAAATTCGGCCCATCCGACGAGCTCGTGCGAGCGGTTTGCGACAACGACCTTGTACTCACCGGTTGGCAGACCCGTGAGGTCCATGGTGACCTTGTTGGAGTCCTCGACCTGCAGCCAGCGGGCCTCGCCAGTCTGCATGATGTTGGCGCTCACCCAGTCGCCGACGGCAGCCTTCTCCGACGGCACGTTGATCGTCAGCTGGCCGGCCGTGCGCCCGAGCCCGACTCCTTCCGAGAGCGCGTCCCCCACGCCCACT
>CATYYP010000084.1 GCA_958415245.1 Schaalia odontolytica
CCACTGGGTTGACCTGATCGTCGACGCGTCCGATCCGCAGGCCCGCGATCTGCACCGCGTCCTGTCCACCTCGCTGGCCGAGACTCGCGTGCCCGCGCCGCGCCTCATCGACATCAACCAGCCCCTTGCCTCGCTCCTTGACGAGGTCCGCCCCTCCCGTCACGTCCTCGTCGCCGTGCGTAAGGGCCACGATCTGAAGAAGCTGCACCACCTGCTCGACGAGCTGGCGATCATCAACCGCGAGGTGAACGGCATGATCTACCTGGGCGACCAGGTGGCCGCGCCCGCCTCCGCTCCGACCGCTCCCGCTCAGTCGGCCGAGGTCATCGAGCCCAAGGACGAGGCACCGGCTGGGTCCGCCCAGACCTCGGAACCTCAGGCCGATGCCGCTGAATCCACGCCTACCAAGGAAACGGAAGAGACGGCTGCTTCCAAGAAGTCCGAGGGCGAGGCCAAGGCTTCCTCGAAGAAGGGCAAGAAATGAGCGCCGAGGAGACCAACGCAGCCGACCACAAGGCCGCCTCGATCTGGCACGTTGACCGCACTGCGCGCGTCTCCCAGCTGATTTCGGGCGACCCGTCGGATCCGCGAGCGCTCGTGCTCGTGCGTGACAACGGCCGTAACTCGGCGTTCGTCGAGATCGAGGGCACGGACCATCCGGAGACTGATCCGCGCGTGCTCGAGGTCGAACCGGCCCCTGCGCGCGGTTGGGAAGAGGGTGCTGGCGCCGATGTGGACGCGACTGTCGTCATGTGCACGGTCGGCTCGTGCGACATGCTCGAAGAGGCGGTGCGCGCCATCCTGGCTCAGGATCACCAGCGTTTCACGCTCGTTGTCGTGGATAACGCTCCGCACACGGGTTTGACCCGCAAGAAGCTCGCGGGCATCGACGATACGCGCCTGAGCATCGTCTCGGCGTCTCGTCCGGGCCTGTCTCGCGCCCGCAACCGCGGCGTGCTGGCTGCTCGCGGCGAGGTCATTGTCTTCACGGACGACGACGCGATCGTCGACCCGCACTGGCTGACCGCCATGATCGACCCGTTCACGGCCTCGCCGTACGTTGCCGCGACGACGGGTATCGCGCTGCCCCTTGAGCAGCGTTACGCGCCCCAGCGGTGGTTCGAGTCGCGCGGCGGCTTCCCCAAGGACATGTCCCCGCGCGTGTGGTGCGTCGGCGATATCCCCGAGGGCCTGGAGGTCCTGGGCGAGAAGGGTGACGGCGGCCCGCTGTTCCCGATCACGACGGCCCGCGTGGGTGCAGGCGTGTGCATGGCCATGCGTCGCGATGTCCTCATGGAGGTCGGGCCCTTCGATCCGGCGCTGGGTGCCGGCACCTCGACGCGCGGCGGCGAGGACCTCGACATGTTCGCGCGGATCCTGGCCACGGGTGACGTCATCATCCATACGCCCGACGCCCTCGTGCACCACCGTCACCGCGTCGACGAGGCCGGCCTGGATAAGCAGATCCGCGGCAACGGCTCCGGCATGGCGGCCCTTTTGACGAAGGCGATCATCGCCAAGCCCTCCGTGCTCGGTACGCTTGCGACCCGTGTGCCCGGCGTCCTCAATCGCGTTAAGCCCGGTGGCGCTCGCGTTGCCGGCACCGACGAGGACGTGCCCGGCTCGCTCACCAAGTCCGAGATCAAGGGTTTCCTCGAGGGTCCCTTCCTGTACCTGTCGTCGCGCAAGCGCAACAAGCTTGGTACCCCGCGACAGGCGGAGCCGGCCCCCGCGCAGGATAGCGTGACCGCACCGAGCAGCGCTGAGGAGGCCCAGGCCTCGTCCTCGACGGAGACGACCGGTGAAGGGAACGGTAACGCGTGAGCCCACGCCGAGGACTCTGGGCCAAACCCGCCCCCGCCCAAATCGGGCCGCTGCGAGAGGACGCGCAGGATCTGCCTGCGTGGCCCTTCGTCGTGGCCTATTCGGCGTACTTCCTGTGGTGGGTTCTCGGCTCCGGTGATCTGATGTGGCCGCTGTTCGCGTCGATCATGCTCGTGTTCATGATCGGCCGACACGGCCTGCGCTTCCCGCCCGGATCCATCCTGTGGGTGTTCTTCCTGGCGTGGGTGCTGGCCTCGATGACCATGCTCGACACGGGCGGGCGCGTCATTGGCGCGTTCTATCGCTTCCTGCTGCAGATCTCGCCTGGCATCTTTGCGGTCTACGCCTTCAACGCGCGCAAGTCACTGAGCGTGCGCACGATTACCGGCACGATGTGGGGCTTCCTGGCGTCGACCACCATCGGTGGCTTCATCGCCATGGCGGCGCCGACTCTGCGCTTCAAGACGCTCATGTACTACCTGGTGCCGCGAGCCCTGCACTCCAACGACTTCGTCAAGGAGTTCACGAAGCGCGCGACCACCCAGTGGAACCCCTCGTCGTGGATCCTCTCCGACCCGCGCCCGTCGGCCCCCTTCATCTACTCCAACACCTACGGCAACGTCTACTCGCTGATCTTCCCGCTCGCGCTCGTCTTCGCCTACGTGCTGTGGCGCGAGCGCTCCAAGTGGCGTTTCATCGTGGTCGCCGTGTGCGCGCTGTCGGTTATCCCGGCAGCCGCGACGCTCAACCGCGGTATGTACATCGGCCTCATCGTCATCGTCGTGTGGGTGGGTTTCCAGCGACTGCGCGCGGGAGCCTGGCGTACCGTCCTGGGTATCGTCGCGGCCATCGTCGTGGGTGTGATCGCGTGGCTGGCCACCCCGGCCTCGCAGTCGCTCCTTGAACGCGTCGCGGCCTCATCCTCGACGCAAGACCGTGCCTCCAACTACCTCGAGACGCTCAATGAGCTCCAGCAGTCGCCGCTCCTGGGCTTCGGCGCCCCGCGTCCCTCGGCCTCGCCGTGGCTGCCCTCCCTGGGCACGCAGGGCCAGTTCTGGACGGTCATCTTCTCCTACGGCCTGGTCGGCCTGGCGCTGTTCCTCGCCTTCTTCCTGCGCATGTTCCCGCGCATCTGGCGAGCCACGGACGTGTACGGCTCGATCCTGGGCGGCATCATCCTGGCGACCCTGGTGGAGCAGTTTTACTACGGCATGAACACCGGCCTCATGATTTCCGTTGTTGCGGTGGCGCTCCTGTCGCGTCACCTCGAGGAGGAGAGCGATCCGATCAAGCGCGCCGAGGTCGAGCGCGACGGCCGCGCGAGCGCCGGTAGCGTCGCCGGGACCGTCCGCGCCCAGCGCGCGGTGCGCATGGGGCAATGGACAAGCCCCGCCGCGAACGACGGGGCTTTTGCCACTCACATGCTTGCTCGACTCAACAAGTCGGGTCGTCGGGGAACGAGAAGCCGGACAGCTTCCACGCGCCGCCGTCCTTCACAAACAGAAAATAGGTGAGGGCGCGGGTCATGGTCGTGTCGTCCGTCAGCGCAGTTCCCGCGTCGTTGAGGACGCGAACGTTGGAAGAGTCGACGCACGCCGAGACCGTGACGTTTCCGGCACCGTCATCGCTGAGGATATGCACGTCTTCGAGGGTGGGTGAGCCGGTGGTATGGGTGCCGTCCCTCGTCCACTCGAGAGCCTGCGCGTCGAACTCCTCCAGCGCCGAGGCAGTGAGCACGGAAGACAGGTCGGTCGCACGAGCCTGCTCGGGGTCCGTGTACGCGTCCCACAGGGTGTTCATGACGAAGGTAGCCTGCCCGGCTGCCTCGGAGTCCGTGGCCAGCGAACCGGATTCGTTCGCGGGCCCGCCCGACTGCGGGGTGATGGTCTTCGCGACGGACTGCGGGATGTCGGACTGCGGGTCTTCCTCGGAGCTCTGCTCGCCGGACGCCGCAGAGGCGGCCGCATCCGTCTCAGAGGAGCCCGTCAGGCGCAGGAAACCGGCGATGACGAGCGCAATGATGAGGAGAATCGCGGCTGCCAGCAGGCTCTTCTTGCGGGCAGGGGAGAGCGAGTTGATGAAGTCCATGTGTATCCCATCGGTAGGTTATAGAAAAAGGCTACCGCGCGGTAGCGGGAAGGTTAATCATGAGTGAGGCAAATCAAGCCAGGCGTTCCCTCGCGCGCGGCGGCATCGTTGGCTTCGTCGGAGCGGCCGCCTCCGCGGTCCTGGGCTTCGCGTTCACGATCATCCTCTCGCGCATGCTGGGTGCCGAGGGTGCGGGTATCGTCACCCAGGCAACCGGTGTCTTCGCGATCGTCATGGCCCTGGCCAAGGTAGGCCTCGACTCCACCGCCATCTACCTGATGCCACGCCTGTCCCTGGATGCTCCCGAGGAGATCCGCGCGACCCTGTCCTTCATGGCCTCCATGACGGTGGGCGTCTCCACTGTGTGCGTCCTCATTCTCGAGGCCGTGGCTCCCTTGATCTGGAACGCGCAGGTTGCGGCCTCCACGCGGGCGGTGCTGTGGTTCGTGCCGATCGGCGCCCTCACCCTCGTCGCATCCGCCGCTCTGCGGGCGCTCGGCAACATGCGCGAGTACGTCCTCGTTCAGAACCTGCTGCTGCCCGGCCTGCGCCCGCTCCTCGTTGCGCTCGCGGCCGCTTTCACCGGGTCGCTGGCCTTCGTGTCAGTCGCCTGGGCGCTGCCCTTCGTCGTCGTCCTCGTTGCCGCGTGGTGGCTGCTGCTCAGGCACATGCCCTCGGCGGCCGACTCGGTGGGCCGTTGGCCGAGTGCCCAGCGGCGTCGTCAAGTCGTGTCCTTCGCGCTTCCTCGCACTCTTACTGCCGGCCTCGAGCAGGCGCTGCAGTGGCTCGACGTGCTCCTCGTCGGTCTCCTGGCGGGCGACGCGGCCTCGGGCATCTACGGTGGTGCCATTCGCTTCATTCAGGCGGGCATGGTCGTCGACACGGCTCTGCGCGTTGTTGTTTCCCCGCAGTTCTCCAAACTCCTGCACCAGGGTAAGACGAAGGAGCTGCGCGACCTCTACAGCACGGCCTCGATCTGGCTCGTTCTGTTCGCCGCCCCCATCTACGCGCTCATGGCGATCTACGCACCCGCGCTCATGCGCATCCTTGGTGACGGCTTCGCCCCCGGCGCGAACGTCCTCGTGGTCCTGTGCATCGGCTCCATCGTGACTTTCATGGCGGGAAACATTCACTCGTTGCTCATCATGAGTGGACGCTCCGGGTGGGCAGCGGTCAACAAGATCGTGGTCCTTACCCTCAACGTTGTGGGTAACGTCATCTTTATTCCTCGCGGAGGAATGGTCGCTGCGGCGATCGTCTGGGCTGTGTGTATGGTGCTTGACGCGGCCATGGCGACCGTTCAGGTCTCGCGGTTTATCGGTGTGACACCGAAATTGTCGGAAGTGGTCAAGCCGATCCTTGTTGTGGGCGTGTCCGCAGCGGTTCCGGGCGGGTGTATAGCGTGGTGGCTGGGGCGCGACTCTTTCGTTGCGACCATTGTCGGATCGGCGCTCTCGGTCATGGTTTTCGCTTATGTCTGCTGGGTGTTTAGGGATCGTCTGCACCTGTCGGGACTTGGGTCCCTGGCGAGGCGTCGCCGGGGGTAGGAATGGGGTGCGTGATGCACCTGTGAAAGTCTGACTTGACCATTCGGTTGATCTGATGGGGATTGTTGTGTAATTATTTATGCAACAAGTTTCTGTTCCCTCCGAAAGGTCGTGTCATGGCTTCTGTGATTTCGCGCCTTGCAATCCTTGCAACTGCGCCGATTGTCGCCTGCGCTTCCCTCGCGCTCGCTCCGATGGCTCACGCTGTTGGTGCAGGTCAGGGAGATTCGGCATCCGGTCAGGCTATCGTTCGCGATGGTTCGAGCGCCGCGACGGCCGCCGCGTCGTGCTGGGATATTAAGCAGCGGAATCCCGAGGCAGCGGACGGCGCATACTGGCTCCAGACGCCTGCGATGGATCACCCCGCCCAGTTCTTTTGTGACCAGACGACAGATGGTGGCGGCTGGGTCCTGATCGGTCGCGGCCGTGAAGGATGGGAATCCTGGAGCGGCGGCAAGGGTGATCCCGCGAAGCTGACCTCTCGCTCGCGCACCTCCGATGACTTCGAGGTCGTTCAGCTCTCCAACAAGTCCGTCACCGAGCTCCTCAACAACGAGCCGGTCAAGGACCAGGCTGACGGCGTGCGCGTCATGCGCTCGTGGAGTGCGTCGGGCCGCTCCTACCAGACGGTGGATCTTCAGTTCCCGAAGATGACGGACTTCGTGTGGCCTTTCAAGATGGCCCACCCGGTCAACATCCAGCTCGACAAGGGCGGCTGGCGCTCCGGCCTCATGTGGGGCCTGACCGGCTACGACAACGAGTGGAACGGCCTGCAGACCTACCCCTCTGCCCGTACCACGGGCTGGAAGACGGGCTGGGGCTACGGTGCTCTCACCGCCAACTGGACCGGTGACGTCACCTCTGCGACCTCCTACTTCCGCAAGTCGGGCCTGACAGTCTTCCCCTACGCCGAGGCCTACGTGCGTCCGCGCATCTCCTCGGACTCTTCTGCCTTCACCCGCATCCCCGACGAGGGCCTCGGCGCCTCGACGGTTTCCCGTGCCGTCTCGCCGTACGCCGCCAAGACCTCGTGGGGTGTGAGCGGTAACCTCAACGGTTCCGTGAAGGAGGGCAACATCCAGGTCCAGGCCTTCGCTCAGGTCGGCTCCACTATGTACGTGGGCGGCAACTTCACCGGCGTGAAGCAGGGTGAGAAGGGCGCCGAGATCTCCTCGCGCGGCCTCGCGGCCTTCGACGTGGCCACCGGCAACTTCACCGGCCAGACCTTCGACTTCAACGCGCAGGTCAAGGCCCTCCTCGCCCTGCCCGACGGCCGACTCCTCGTCGGCGGTGACTTCACGCGCGTCAACGGCGAGGCCCACTCCGGTACCGTCGTCATCAACCCCTCGACCGGCCAGATCGACCCCTCGTGGGACCTGCAGATCACCAACGCGCTGCGCGGCGGCGCCGTGAGCGTGCGCTCCCTGGCCTACTACGACGGCAACGTCTACATGGGCGGATCGTTCACCCACCTGTCCGGCGGCGGCCGCACCAAGGTCTACGCACGCAACGCTGGCCGCGTTGGTCTTGACGCGCGCCCCGACCGTTCGTGGAACCCCGAGATCAGCGGCTCCGTCCAGGCGGTCGGCGTCTCCGAGGCGAACAGCGCCTTCTACGCGGGCGGCCACTTCACCACTGCGCACGGTAATCAGCGTGCCTGGTACGCCGCCAAGTTCTCCACCCAGCCGGGTGCTGCCCTGGACGCGGACTTCAACTTCGAGCCTTCTAGCGCCACTGCCGGTAAGTACCAGCAGACCATCGCCACGGCGGGCAACCGCGTCTACGTCGGCGGCTCCGAGCACTCCCTGTTTGGCTACGACACCGCGACCAACCAGCGCGTCTCCGGTGCCATGACCTTCAGCAACGGTGGCGACCTCCAGGCTACGACCGTGTCCGCCAAGGGTGTTATCTACGGCTCCTGCCACTGCTCCGACAGCGCCTACCAGGACATGTACGTCTGGTCGATGAACGGCTCTTGGTCGCGTGTTGACGAGATCAAGTGGGTTGGTGCGTGGGATGCGGCCACCGGCGAGAGCCTGAAGTGGACCCCCTTCGAGCTCTCCTCGCGCCGCAAGACGGGCGCCTGGGCGCTGACGACCGATAACTACGGCAACCTGTGGGTGGGCGGCGACTTCACCCTCTCCCACACCGACGCCACGCGCACCCAGTGGAACGGCGGCTTCGCCCGCTACGACAACCGCGACAA
>CATYYP010000085.1 GCA_958415245.1 Schaalia odontolytica
CCCCGGCCTCGTGCCACGACGCCCGACGCGCCTACGGAGATGCTCACCCAGATGCGTCCCGCCGTGGCCCCCGCGCCCGTCCAGGTGCCCGCGCACGTGCCAGAGCCCGAACCGGAGCCCGAGGATGAGCCGGCGCCCCCGCCGATCACCGACGAGCCCGAGGGGGCCTTCCAGCCCAACCTTGACGACTCGATCAGCTACACGCTGCCGTCGGAGGACCTCCTGGTCTCCGGCCCGCCCCACATGACCCGATCCTCCGTCAACGACCAGGTCGTCGCGGCCCTGGGGCAGGTCTTCGCAGACTTCAACGTCGACGCGCGCGTCACCGGCTTCTCCCGAGGCCCGACAGTCACCCGCTACGAGGTCGTCCTCGGCGCGGGCGTGAAGGTCGACAAGCTCACCAACCTGTCGAAGAACATCGCCTACGCGGTGGCCTCCGCCGACGTACGTATCCTCGCGCCGATCCCCGGCAAGAGCGCGATCGGTATCGAGATCCCCAACGCCGACCGTGAAAACGTGGCCCTCGGTGACGTCCTGCGCTCCGCGGCCGCCCGCCGCAACCAACACCCGCTCGTCGTCGGCGTCGGCAAGGACGTCGAAGGCGGCTACGTCGTCACCAACCTGGCCAAGACCCCGCACATGCTGGTGGCCGGCCAGACCGGTTCCGGTAAGTCCTCCTTCGTCAACTCCATGATCACGTCGATCATGATGCGTGCGACGCCCCAGCAGGTGCGCATGATCCTCGTCGACCCCAAGCGCGTGGAACTCACGATCTACGAGGGCATCCCGCACCTCATCTCGCCCATCATCACCGACGCCAAGAAGGCCGCCGAGGCCCTCGAATGGGTCGTCAAGGAGATGGATGCGCGCTACGACGACCTGTCGGACTACGGCTTCAAGCACATCGACGACTTCAACAAGGCTGTGGCCGCCGGACAGGTTCAGGCCAAGCCCGGGCTGGAGCGCACGCTGCACCCCTACCCGTACCTGCTCGTGGTCGTCGACGAGCTCGCCGACCTCATGATGGTCGCCCCGCGCGACGTCGAGGCGTCGATTCAGCGCATCACGCAGCTCGCTCGAGCCGCCGGCATCCACCTGGTCCTCGCCACGCAGCGCCCCTCCGTCGACGTCGTCACCGGCCTCATCAAGGCCAACATCCCCTCGCGCCTCGCGTTCGCGACCTCCTCGCTGACCGACTCGCGCACGATCCTCGACCAGCCCGGCGCCGAAAAGCTCATCGGCCAGGGCGATGCCCTCTACCTGCCCGCGGGTGCCTCCAAGCCCATGCGAGTCCAGGGCGCCTGGGTCTCTGAATCCGAGATCCACCAGATCGTCTCCCACGTCAAGAGCCAGATGGAGACGCACTACCGCGACGACGTCGTTCCCGAAAAGAAGGAAGCCAAGGTCGCCGAAGACATCGGAGACGATCTCGAAGACCTGCTGCAGGCCGCCGAGCTTGTCGTCTCCACCCAGCTCGGCTCCACTTCGATGCTCCAGCGCAAGCTGCGCGTCGGCTTCGCCCGCGCCGGTCGCCTCATGGACCTGCTCGAGTCGCGCGAAATCGTCGGCCCCTCCGAAGGGTCCAAGGCGCGCCAGGTGCTCGTCACCCCCGAACAGCTGCCCGAGGTCCTCGCCATGCTGCGCGGAGAGTCAGCCGGCATCGCTGAGCCCGAGCCTGAGCACGCCCCCGGGCCCGCTCCGGCCGCTCACGAGGGGGCGCCCAGCCCGGCCATCGGTGCCGCGGCGGGTGCTGCGGGGGAGGCTCCTGCCTCGTCCCCGGCCGATGCAGCTCCTGCATCCGGTTACGAAATGGGCACGGCTGGCGCCGGCGATTCGCGCGGGAGTGGGGTTGACCCGTACTCTGGTCATAACTTTGGTGGGTCCTCTCCCGACTGGGTCGACGAGGAGCCCGAGGACAACGAGGACGCTTGGCAGCTCACGGGCCGCTGAGCGGAAAGGAAACGGTTATGAGCGATAATGTGTCGCGCGTGCAGCGAGACAGCAAGGTTCCCATGGTGAACCTGCCCAACGTGCTGACCGTTGTGCGTCTGGTCCTCGTTCCAGTCTTTATTGTCCTCGGCCTTCAGCAGTCGTGGAGTGCGCTGTGGGCGGCATTCGTTGTCTTCGCCGTCGCCGCGATCACGGACCGCTTCGACGGGGAACTCGCGCGCTCGTGGGGGCAGATCACCGACTTCGGCCGCATCGCCGACCCTATCGCCGACAAGGCCCTGACCCTGTGCGGCTTCGGCCTGCTGTCCTACCAGGGGTATCTGCCCTGGTGGTTGACGATTCTCATCGCGGTGCGAGAGCTGGGCATCACCGCGATGCGTGCTTTCTTCCTGCGCCGCGGTGTCGTCGTGTCTGCCAACCAGGCGGGCAAGCTGAAGACCTTCATGCAGATGGTGGCCCTGGGGACCCTGCTCATCCCGTGGGCGCACTTCACGGTGATGAATGAGGCCAACGAGGGATGGGTGGTCCTTCTCATTCGCCTCGGGCAGATTTTCGCGGGTGTTGCGCTCGCGCTGACGCTCTACTCGGGCTTCATGTACGTCATCGATGGTGTGCGCCTCATGCGCGGGGCGAGCACTGACGAAGCCGCGGTCGGCGAGGCCGTGACGGACTCTGGCGATAACGATGCTCCGGAGGAGCCTGTGCCGTCACGCCGCAGCACTGCTGGACAGCACGTCCAGAGTTGAGTGCAGGTGACGCAACCCATATCGAAATCAACTCGTCGGTGGAATAAGCCTGAAAGTGTCCTCGTTGTACGGGTATGAATGCAACGCGAGGAATGAAAGCGGAACGTCACAGCGTTTCGATGCGCGAACTAACAATGCGTCCCTCGAAACAGAACGGCTACAGTAACAGTATGGAAAAGACACTGAGCGAAACCCCGCTGCTGCGCAGCGAACTGGGCGATGTCCTGCGTGGCATCCGCCAGCGCCAGGGTCGAACCCTGCGCGAAGTCTCTTCGGAGGCCCAGGTCTCCCTCGGCTACCTGTCCGAGGTTGAGCGCGGCCAGAAGGAGGCCTCGTCGGAGCTGCTCGAGGCGATCACCTCGGCTCTGCGCGTGCCGCTGTGGTTCGTGCTGCGCGAAGTCTCCGAGCGCATGGCAATCATCGATGGCGCGGTCATTCCTGACGCGGTGCCCGATGACATCGTGCCCGTCACGCTGATTTCCTGACGCGTGAAGCACTCTGAGTTTTACGAGGCGGTCGAGGCGACCTTCGGGTCGGCCCTCGGCCGTTCGTATGTCTCCGACCTCTATCTCGCCTCGCTGGGGGCGACCGCGCGCGATGCGCTGTCCGCTGGCGTGAATCCGGACGAGGTCTGGGCCACCCTGTGTGAGGAAACTGGGCGCGAGGATGCGCGCTGGATTCATCGCGTGGATCCGCGCGAGCGGGGGCGCTGACCGACCCGGGTTGTCGGTGTGATCGATATCCGTCTGATCGGTGGGCGGCGTGTCGATCGGCGGTCGAACATGTGTTCCATTTAAGCTTGTGGGCGACGACGCTCCAACGCGTGTCATCCACAGGGGTGACGCGCGCGGGACGCAGATGACGATGGCCGGTCGCATACTCGTCATGTCGCCTCGGAGAGGGGCGGCATTCCAGGCCAGGACACCCGCAGGCCGGAGAGGCCGCAGACGAAAGGATCACCATGGCAGCTCGTAAAGCACCCGCCGCAAAGCCCGCGACCAACGATCGCAATAAGGCTCTCGAAGTCGCCCTGTCGCAGATTGATAAGCAGTTCGGCAAGGGCTCCGTTATGCGCCTGGGCGATGACAACCGCCCGCCCGTTCAGGTGATCCCCACGGGTTCCCTTGCTCTCGACGTCGCCCTCGGCATCGGTGGCCTCCCGCGTGGCCGCGTCATCGAGGTCTACGGCCCCGAGTCCTCCGGTAAGACCACGGTCGCCCTGCACGCCGTCGCCAACGCCCAGAAGGCCGGCGGCAACGCGGCCTTCATCGACGCTGAGCACGCCCTCGACCCCGTCTACGCCCGCGCCCTGGGCGTCGACACGGACTCCCTCCTGGTCTCCCAGCCCGACACGGGTGAGCAGGCCCTCGAGATCGCCGACATGCTGATCCGCTCTGGCGGCATCGACATCATCGTCATCGACTCCGTCGCGGCGCTCGTGCCCAAGGCGGAAATCGAAGGCGAGATGGGTGACTCTCACGTCGGCCTGCAGGCCCGCCTGATGAGCCAGGCCCTGCGTAAGATCACGGGCGCCCTGTCCGCGACCGGCACGACCGCGATCTTCATCAACCAGCTGCGCGAAAAGATCGGCGTCTTCTTCGGCTCCCCGGAGACCACGACGGGCGGTAAGGCCCTGAAGTTCTACGCATCCGTGCGTATCGACGTGCGCCGTATCGAAACCCTCAAGGAGGCCGGTGCCCCCGTCGGTAACCGCACACGCGCCAAGGTCGTCAAAAACAAGATGGCCCCGCCCTTCAAGCAGGCCGAGTTCGACATCGTTTATGGCAAGGGCATTTCGCGCGAGGGCTCGATCATCGACATGGGCGTCGAGGCCGGTATCGTGCGCAAGTCCGGCTCCTGGTTCACGTACGGGGACGACCAGCTGGGCCAGGGCAAGGAGAACGTGCGTCAGTTCCTCGTGGACAACCCCGAGCTGGCCAACGAGATCGAACAGAAGATCCTCGTTTCGCTGGGCATCGGCGAGGCCCCGGATCCGGACCAGGCGTCCCAGGACGTGCCCGACATCGATCCTGATGAGGATGCGGGCTTCTGAGTCGTGGTCCGCTACCTGGATCCTGAAGATCATCCCGAGCTGGGGGAGGAGCGCCGGCGGCGTTCCTCCCCGGGCGAGAGGCTTGCGCGCGCCCGTGAACGCAATGCGGCCCTGACGGGCGCAGCGGCGATCGAGGCCGCGCGCGAGGTCGCCCTGCGTAAGCTAGACGCGCGCGCGTGTTCTCGCTCGGAGTTGACCAGCGCGATCGAAGGGCGAGGCTTCAGCGCCGAGATCGCCGTCGAGGTCGTCGACCGTCTTGAGGCCGTTGGTCTCGTCGATGATCAGGCGTACGCGGACGCGCTCGTCCGCTCGCGTTTTTCGGGGACGGGAGCGTCTGGCCGAGCACTGCGCGAGGTCCTTGTGCGTAAGGGGTTGGACTCTTCGACGATCGAGCGCGCCCTGTCTCAGATCGATCGGGACGACGAGGCGGAGCGCGCGGCACAGCTGGTGGCTCGCAAGCGTCGCTCCCTTGCGGGCGTCCCACGCGAGACCGCCTACCGTAGACTGAGTTCCATGCTCGCACGCAAGGGGTATTCACCGTCTGTCGCGTCTGCCGCCGTGCGCGACGCCCTCGACACGTGGGGCGACGAGGAGAGCGGTACCGAGGAGGCATGGCAGTGGGGACTGTGACCGCAGTGAGCGATGAGGCGCTCGCCGACCTGATAGCGGATCTGACCGAGCGTGGCCTGACGGTTGCGACGGCGGAGTCACTGACCGGAGGCGGCCTCGTCGCGCGCCTCGTGGACGTACCCGGTGCCTCTCACGTCGTGCGCGGGGGTGCGTGCACCTACGCGGTCGATACCAAGGCCTCGGTGTTGGGCGTTTCGGAGAGCCAGTTGGCGGCGACGGGTCCGGTGGATGAGCAGGTTGCTCGTCAGATGGCCCGAGGGGCGCGCGAGCTGTTCCGCGCAGACATCGGCGTATCGACGACCGGGGTTGCCGGCCCCGGCCCCGCTGACGGTTTCCCCGCCGGTACTGTTCACATCGCCTGTGCTCATCCGGCGGGGGAGGAGCACCGCCTCCTGCATCTCGATGGAGAGCGCGCGGCTGTACGTGCGGGCGCGATCGACGCTGCTATCGCCCTGGTGCGTGACGTGCTCGACTTCGCCGGTGCGCAGGCGGGCGACTAGACTTCACTGCGATGAATACGATGACGCAGGACGGCACCGCGCTGCCCCGCACCTACGCGGTGCGCACGCTCGGCTGCCAGATGAATGAACACGACTCCGAACGAATGGCGGGTCTGCTGGAGCAGGCCGGCCTCGTCCCCGTTGAGCAGGTCCCCGAGGCTGCCGCCCGCGCGACCGACGCCGGCGACATGGGCGCCGACGTCATCGTCATCAACACCTGCTCCGTCCGCGAGAACGCGGCGACCCGCCTTTTCGGTAACCTCGGTCAGCTCGCTTCCGTCAAGCGTGCGCGCCCCGGCATGCAGATCGCGGTTGGTGGCTGTCTCGCCCAGCAGATGCGTGACGGCATCGTCGAGAAGGCCCCGTGGGTGGATGCCGTCTTTGGCACGCATAACATCGACGTGCTTCCGGCGCTCCTGCGCCGCGCCGAGCATAACCGCGCGGCCGCCGTGGAGATCGAGGAATCCCTCAAGGTCTTTCCCTCGACCTTGCCTACCCACCGTGAGAGCGCGTACGCCGCATGGGTGTCCATCTCCGTGGGTTGTAACAACACGTGCACGTTCTGCATCGTTCCGCACCTGCGCGGCAAGGAACGTGACCGTCGCCCCGGCGATATTCTCGCCGAGGTCGAGGCCGTCGCCTCGCAGGGCGCTATCGAAGTGACCCTGCTGGGTCAGAACGTCAACTCCTACGGCGTCGGATTCGGTGAGCGCGGCGCGTTCGCCGACCTGCTGCGCGCCGTGGGGCGTGTCGAGGGCATCGAGCGCGTGCGTTTCACTTCGCCCCACCCCGCAGCCTTCACGGACGACGTGATCGCCGCGATGGCGGAGACCCCCACGGTCATGCCGAGCCTGCACATGCCCCTGCAGTCCGGGTCGGACGCGATCCTGCGTCAGATGCGCCGCTCCTACCGTCGTGAGCGTTTCATGGGCATCCTGGAGCGCGTGCGCACCGCTATCCCGGAGGCTGCGATTACGACGGACATCATCGTTGGCTTCCCGGGAGAGACCGAGGAAGATTTCCAGGCGACCCTCGATGTTGTCGAGCAGGCTCGCTTCTCCTCCGCCTTCACGTTCCTGTACTCGCCGCGCCAGGGTACGCCCGCCGCCGACCGCGAGGACCAGGTGCCCGACGATGTCGCGCTCGAACGCTACCAGCGCCTCATCAAGCTTCAGGAGCGCATCTGCGCCGAGGATAACGCCGCGCTGGCGGGGACTGAGGTCGAGGTCCTCGTCTCCGAGGGGGATGGCCGCAAGGATGGCGCTACGCACCGTATTTCGGGACGCGCCCGCGACAATCGTCTCGTGCACGTCGCCCTCCCCGAGGGGATGGCCGAGGCCGATCGTCCGCGCCCGGGCGACATGATCCGCGCGACCGTCACCTACGGTGCTCCGCACCACCGGATCGCTGACTCGGGCGCGCAGGGCGGCCTGTTCGAGGTACGCCGCACGCGCGCCGGTGACGCGTGGGAGGCCCGTCAGGCCTCGGACGAACCTGACAACACGGTGTCGCTGGGTATCCCCACGCTGCGTGTGGGCGCCCCGAGCTGACCCTGATCTGCACTGATGTGAGCCTCCCTGGGCGATGCGCCCGGGGAGGCTCATGCATACCGGGGTGCCACGCGCGACGGGCGCTGCACGTTTGATCGTTTGTCTCAGTGACAAGCGAGAAAATGTCTCATTGAAATGCGCATGTGACCCACGACTCCTGCGTTACTTTTGTGTCGTGGCGATCGTCACGATGATGAGGCGATCGA
>CATYYP010000086.1 GCA_958415245.1 Schaalia odontolytica
GCGGCGGACCCCGCCGCCACACCCCGCCGCGCCACCGCGCGCATCGGGCGAGTACCCACCCCGGGCGGCTCCCAGCCCAGCCACCCGCATGGGCCGGATAAAAGAAGGGGAGAGGGGCCACGGCCTCGTCCCCGAAACCGCGCCCCTCTCCAGCGCTTTGTACGACCTCGTCAGATCACGAGTCGCGTGATCTCCGAATCCAACGGCAGCTCCTCCACGTGCAGGGGTGAGGCCTCCATGCGGTGCCGAAGCCCGTCGATGTCATCCGGGTTCGACAAATCGATGCCCACCAGCGCGGGGCCGAGCTCGCGGTTGTTCTTCTTCGTGTACTCGAAGTGCACGATATCGTCCGCGGGACCCAGCACATCCGACAGGAAGACGCGCAGCATGCCCGGCTGCTGCGGGAAGGTCACGAGGAAGTAGTGACGCAGGCCCTCGTGGCGCAGCGAGCGTTCCATGACCTCCGCGTAGCGCGTCAGGTCGTTGTTACCGCCCGACACTACGCACACGATTGCGCCGTCGGAGCGGCCCAGCAGCGCCTTGCGATCCGCCGGATCGGTCAAATACACGTGCGCGGCCGTGGACGCGAGAGCGCCTGCAGGCTCGGCAATGACGCCGTCGGACTGGTAGAGCTCCAGCATCTCCGTGCACACCGCGCCCTCGGGGACGACCAGCACGGAATCAACGAACTGCGACGCGATGTGGAAGGGGAGCGAACCCGCCCGGCCCACCGCCGTGCCATCCACGAAAGGATCGACCTTCGCCAGGGACATCGGCTGCCCGGCCTCGAGAGCTGCGTGCATCGACGCCGCGCCCGCGGGCTCCACGCCGATGATCTTCACCTCCGGACGATTCGCGCGCAGCCACGTCGCGATACCCGCGATGAGGCCGCCGCCGCCCACGGGTACCAGGATGGCCGCCGTGTCCTCGGGCATCTGCTGCTCGAGCTCGACGCCAATCGTGCCCTGACCAGCGATCGTGAACGGATCATCGTAGGGATGAACGTAGGTGCGGCCCGTGGCGCGCGCGGCCTCCTGGGCCAGTGCGTTTGCGCGGTCGAACGTGCCATCCACGATGACCTGCTCAACCCACTGCCCACCAATCGTCGCGATACGGCGACGCTTCTGACGAGGCGTGTTCGAGGGAAGGTAGATCGTGCCTCGCACGCCCAGGTGGGCGCAGGCATATGCCAGGCCCTGCGCGTGGTTACCGGCCGACGCACACACGACGCCGCGTTCGCGCTCGGCGGGAGACAGGAGCGACATGCGCGCGTAGGCGCCGCGCACCTTGAAGGAGCGGCACTTCTGCTGGTCCTCACGCTTGAGCAGAATGTCGACGCCGGCCTCGGTGGACAGACGCTCGGAACGATCCAGATTCGTGCGAACGGCGACCCCCTCTAGGGCGGTGGCGGCCTGACGGATGTCCTTCGGCGTGGTCACGTGAGAACTAGCGGTCATGGGAACTCCTTCCAATACCCTTCTAGTGTAGTAGTGGCCACCGCCCCCAAGTCCCACCCAACCGTATGACCCAGAGCGCACTAACATAGAAGGCGTGAAAACTTTGAAAGACCCCCTGGTCTGGATTGACTGCGAAATGACCGGCCTGGACGTCTCAAGCGACGCCCTCATCGAGGTGGCCGTGGTCGTGACCGACGGCGACCTCACGATTGTCGACCCCGGCATGGACGTGCTGATCACTCCGCCCGCCGAAGCCCTCGACAACATGAACGACTTCGTGCGTAACATGCACACTTCCTCCGGGCTGCTCGATGACCTGCAGACGTCGTCTGTGTCCATGGAAGAGGCAACCGAGCAGGTTCTGTCCTACATTAAGCGCTTCGTGCCCCAGCAGGGCAAGGCGCTCCTGGCGGGCAACTCGGTGGGCACCGACAAGATGTTCCTTGAGGCGAACATGCCCTCCGTCATCGATCACCTGCACTACCGCCTGGTGGACGTGTCTTCCATCAAGGAACTGGCCAAGCGGTGGTACCGCGCCGCCTTCGCCGAGTCGCCCGACAAGCACGGTGGTCACCGTGCGCTGGCGGACATCCTGGAGTCCATCCAGGAGCTCGAGTACTATCGCCGCGTGCTCTTCCCGGCCGAGCCGGTCACCACCGAGCGCGCGCGTGAGGTTGCTCGCGAGGTTGTTGCCCTAGGCATTCCCGCTATGGGCGAGGCCGCCGAGGCCTGATTGTCATTCGTCACGCCAAGCGGCGGCATCCCTGCGGGGGTGTCGCCGCTTCGCTGTTTCAGGAGTGTTGGCTGCGCGCAGCGTGGCGTCCACAGGGGCGTGTACGCACCGCTCGTTATCCACAGGGGTACGAGGCGAACGCGCGTCATCCACAGGGTGCGCTGCGGCGCTTGAAGTGGCGTGGCGTGTGGGGCTTTCCTGGATGCATCCGGCCAACGCCGGCCAGAACGGACAAAGGATGCAACGATGCAGGACATATCGACGACCCTGAGGGGCCGTATCGGATCAGAACCGATGATGAAGCACGTCAAGGGCGACGTCTGCGTGACGACCTTCCGGCTCGCAATTACGAAGTGGCGCTTCACGAGCGATACGCGAACGGGCAACGCCTCCTACGTGGAGGACGGCGCCTACTGGTACACAGTGGAAACATGGGACACGCTGGCCTCCAACGTGTTTCGCAGCTGTCGCAAGGGTGACCCCGTCGTCGTGGTCGCCCGTCCCGTTCCAAACGGTTGGATCGACGGTAATGGGCAGATTCGGTCATCGATCGTCTACCGGGCCTCCTCGGTCGGCCACGATTTGGCACGGGGAACCTCCCAGTTCACCAAGAATGGCGCGCACGCGACCGATGAGCCTGCGGGTGGGACGCAGGGGGATCCCTATTCGACGAGGCAGGGGCTGGGATCTGCGTTCACGGCTCAGGCTGGGGAACACCAGGGAGACCTGGGCACCGATGTGCACGCTCACGTAGCGGTGCCGGATGAGAGTACGGACAACCTGCCCGATGAGGTGGCCCACTCTCTCAATGAGCCGACGTCCTACGCTCCGACAGGCGCAGTGGGTGCAGAACTCTCACCGCTTCCCACGCCCGAAAAACCCGAGAGGTCCGAGGAAGAACCCTCGGACCCGGGTAGGAACTCGTCGTCATGCTTCGACTATTCCACGCTGGAAGGCGGACACGCAGATGCGACGAAAAACGATGCGTTCGAGCCTCTTGACGGCGACGCGGACGAGCCGCCCGATGCCGCCTAGGCGGACGCGTCCACGATCGCGACCTGCGCGATGGCGCACTCCCCGTCGTGGCTGATGGATACGAGCGCTCTCCACGTGGAAGGCGCTCCGAGTGACTCCTCGCAGGCAGCTGCGACTCGGCCGTGCAGCGTGAGAGCGGGACGGTTCCACTCGTCGTGGATGACCTCAATCTCGTGCCAGTCGACGTCGTCGGTGCCAATGAGAGGAGGGGAGCCGAAAAGGGCGCACGACCAGGCCTTGATAAAGGCCTCCTTCGCGGCCCACAGGCCGCCCGCGTGACGGGCGACGGCCTCGTCATAGCGTGCGGAACCGGGCTGCGCGCCAGAGGTAGCGGCGGCGCGGGCGCGGACCCGGCGGGCCTCCCTGGGCGTCAGGACGCCGTTCAGGAAGGCCGAGCCCGGCTCTCTCACCTGAGCGGCAAACTCAGGGAGGGAGACCAGGTCAACGCCGAGTCCGCGCATCGCTCACTTGCCTTCCGGCAGGTGGTAGAAGCCGTCCTCGCCGAGGCGGGCGTTCGGATCCAGCAGGATCGCGGCCTCGACTTCGTGCGCGTCACCGGCAACGCCCGCAGCCGGGTCGTCGGGCAGGCGACGACCCTCCACCGAGGTGAACAGCGGGGCGTGGCCCAGCATGCCCATCTCGATGTGACGCTGGCCGTTGCGCAGGCGACGATCCGACGCGGCGCGCCACGCCTCGAGGCGCTCGCGTCCGGCCTCGCGCTCCACGATGGCCTCGAAGGCGGCCGGGTTGACCAGCGCCAGGAAGCCGGAGACGTGGCCGAAGCCGAGCGAGGTCGCGAACGCCGCGCGCACCGGTCCACGAGAGGACAGGTTGAGCGGGGAACGCAGCCACACGAGCGGGCTGTACTTCTCCATCGCGTCGTCGACGCAGTCCAGCGCGACGTTCGCGGGGATCAGACCCGTGCGGAATACGTCGATGATGCCGCCGACCTGGAACACGCAGGCGCCGCCCTTCGCGTGACCCGTGAGGGTCTTCTGCGAGATGACCAGCAGCGGGTTACCGGGGGTGCGGCCCAGCGCCATGCCGACGCGGGTGTGCAGATCCGACTCGTTGGGGTCGTTGGCGTTCGTGGACGTGTCGTGCTTGGACACGAAGGCCACGTCGTCGATGCCCACGCCGAGCTCGGCGAGGTTGCGGGCGATGACCGAGTCACGTCCGCCGCGTGCCACTGCGAGGGCACCCAGGCCGGGCGCCGGAATCGAGGTGTGCGCGCCGTCGCTGAAGGTCTGCGCGTGTGCCACGACAGCCAGGACCGGCAGGTTCATGTCGAGCGCCACCGACGCGCGGGTCAGCAGCACGGTGCCGCCACCCTGCGCCTCGACGAAGCCGCCGCGGCGGCGGTCGTTAGCGCGCGAGACGAAGCGCGAGGAGATACCGCGAGCGAGCAGCTCGTTGGAGTTCGCCGTCGCGTTCATTGCGCCGAAGCCGACGATCGACTCGACCTGGATGTCGTCGATCGCGCCGGCCACGACGAAGTCCGCCTTGCCGGCCTTGATCTTGTCGAGGCCCTCCTCGATGGACACCGCGGCGGTCGCGCAGGCACCGACCGGGTTGATCATCGAGCCGTAGCCGCCGACGTACGACTGCATGGTGTGTGCAGCCACGACGTTGGGCAGGGTCTCCTGCAGGATGTCCTGCGGGTAATCCTCGCCTAGGAAGCGGTCGACGAAGAGCTTGTGCATCGAGCGCATGCCACCGAAGCCGGTTCCCTGCGTGGAGGCCACGGTCGCCGGGTGGACGACGCGCAGCAGCTCGGCGGGGCTGAAGCCGGCAGACACGAACGCGTCCACGGCGGAGACCAGGTTCCATACGGCGATCGGGTCGATCGAATCCAGCATTGAGGCCGGGATGCCCCAGCGAGCCGGATCGAAGTCCGTCGGGAACAGGCCGCCGATGCGGCGGTTCAGCGTCGCGCGACGCGGCACGCGCACCTGGGCGCCGGCCTTGCGGGTCACCTGCCACTCACCGAACGCGGTCTGCTCGATGACGGTGAACTGCGGGTCAGCCTCGGCGTAGGAGCGCGCCTCGGCCTCGTCCTCAACCGTGAAGGTGATGTCGCGGTCCAGGAAGACCATCGCGGACTCGGGCGTGTAGCCGTCGTGCAGCGGGCCATCGTCGTGGAAGAAGCGCACGCCGGAGCGGGCCACGACCTCGTCGCGGTAGCGATCGAAGATCTCCGACTCGGGGACCAGCTGGTCGTCCTTGTCGTACCAGCCGCCCACGGGGGTGTCCGACCAGGTCAGCAGGCCGGTCATCCACGCCAGCTCGAGCACGCCCGCGGGGGTGAGCTCGACGGAGCCGTCGGTGTGGATACCGAGCTCGGCCTGGACGCGGGTACGGGCGCTGCCCCACGGGCCGACCTCGCCGTGACCGACGATGACGACCGTGTCGGCCAGCGACGCGGTGGTGCCACCCCACTGCGAGGGGTCGACGTGCGGCACGGTGACCTGCGAGGGCGAGGGAAGCGCGGAGACGGTCGCGACCGGCTGCTCAGCCGGGGGTGCGGGGATGGCAGCCTCGGCCTGAGCGCGCAGGGCACGCAGGTCGATGGAGGAGTCCAGGCCGCCGGTCAGGTCGGCGTCCACCGGGGCGGTGGCAGCCTGCGCGCGCACCTCGGTGCTCGACAGGTTGAGCAGCTGCTCGGCCATTTCCTCGGTCGACCAGGTGCGAACACCCGCGGACTCGACGGCGGCGACCATCGGATCGTTGCCGCCCATGAGGCCGGTGCCACGCACCCAGCCGATACGCGGGTGAGCGATCGAGACACGCGAGCCCCAGATCGGCTCGGCTGCCCAGCGGGTTGCGATGGCATCGAAGGAGGCCTTCGCCTCGGCGTACGCCCCGTCGCCGCCGAAGATACCGCGGTTCGGGGAACCGGGCAGTACGACGTGCAGGCGATGGTCAGCGTGCGTGTCGGAACCGATCGCGCACAGGCCGGCGATGGAACGCTCGACGCTCCACAGCAGCAGGCGCATCTGGTTCTCAGAGGCCGGGCCCGCGTCAGCCAGTGTGCCGGAAACGCGCGGAGCAGCGAACGGGTAGAACAGCGTTGGGACCAGGGCTTCCTTGGTCACCTTCACGTCGGCGCCCACGGACTTCGTCTGCTCGGTGCCGATCCACTCCACGAGCGCATCCACGTCGCGGTAGGAGGCCAGGTTCGCGGGAACCAGCCACAGCTTCGCACCGCCAGCGGCGTGCGTGCGGTAGAGCTCCTTGGCGAAAGCCAGGCGCGAGGCGGAGATCGACGAGGAGGTCGCGATGACCGTCGCGCCACCGGCGAGCAGGCCGCCCACGACCGCGCCACCGATGGAGGCGGGGGTCATGCCGGTGACCACGGCGACGTCGTTCGCGTAGGGCAGATCCTCAGCGGAGGAGCGCGCGTCGGCCGCGATCTGCTCGAGGCGAGCGGCGCGATCGTGATCGCCCTCAGCGCGCAGGCGCTCTGCCCAGTACGAGGCCTGCTCGGCCACTGCATGGCCGGTGCCCACGAAGGACGCGCCCTCGGCGAGCGTGCCTTCGGCGACGTAGCGGGCGACGTCCTCACGGGCGGAGGCCCAGCGGTCGTCCAGCAGGACGGCGCGCGCGGCGTCGAAGCGAGGCTCGACCAGGTCAACCCATCCCGAACCCAGCTCGGCGGCGACGGCGTCGATGACGCGTGCGTCGTCGGAGGAATCCTCCCCGGTGGGGGCGGGCGCGTTCAGACCGAGTTCCGACAGGATCGTGCGAGCGGTCTTGGCCAGAACACCATCCTCACCCGTCACGGACGCGGCGTAGGCATCCAGAGCAACGGAGTCAACGACGCCGCCACCGGACGCGCCACCCGCGCTCGGCAGGGACACGGCGATACCTTCGCGGGCTGCAACGGCGGCCACGGCAGCATCGATGAGGGCATCGACCCCGGCGGCGTTCGTCGGGGCATCCAGGGGCAGGGTTGCCAGGTCGCCGTCGCGGGTTGAGGCGCCCTCACGGGTGCCCAGGACGATCTCGGCGGTGACGTGCTGTGCCCAGCCGGGTCCCAGCTGCCACGTGCCGGTCACGCGGTCGGCAATGTGGCCGGCCTTGACGCCGGCGGCGCCGAACAGCTTGCGCGTGCGCTCCTTGACGGCCTCAGCGAGGACCGGGCCGAAGGGCTTGTAGCCCTTGGCAGCCTTGTCAACCGTCGCGGACAGCGTGGCCACGTCGGCCTCGCCGGCGCCGTCGATCGAGTTCAGGCCCAGCTCGGAGGACATGTCCATGAGCAGCTGGTTACGGCGCGAGGACACGCCGTTGGTCAGCGACTCGGTCGTGTCGGTGGCGCCGACCTCGTCGATGCGAATCTTCGCGGACAGGGCCAGCAGGGCGACGATGGCGGAGGACGCCGTGAAGGGCAGGTCCGCGA
>CATYYP010000087.1 GCA_958415245.1 Schaalia odontolytica
ACGCCACGCGCACCCAGTGGAACGGCGGCTTCGCCCGCTACGACAACCGCGACAATGTCGCGCCCGAGGCGCCCTCGCTCCTGCGCTCCTCCGCGTCGAGCGATTCCACCGTGACCCTCGCCTGGGAAGGCGTCGCTGACGCCGTGTCCTACGAGATCCTGCGCGACGATCGCCCGATCGCCACCTCCGAGACCACCAGCGTCGAGGTGCCGCGCGGCGGCGAGAACCGCTACTTCGTGCGCGCCGTTGACGCCGAGGGCAACCGCTCCGCCACCACCGCGGTCTACACCGCTCCGGCTCCCGGCCAGGCGGACGCCTCCAACCCGGTCCTCCTCGAAGCTGATGCAACGTGGAACTACCGTGCTGACGCCAGCGCCGCCCCCGAGAACTGGGCCCAGGCCTCGTTCGACGACTCCGCGTGGCCGACCGGTGCAGCCCCCCTGGGCTACGGCGACTCCGCGATCACGACCCAGATCGCCACCAAGGGTTCGCGTCCCGTGACGACCTACTACCGCACGCACTTCCAGGTGGCTGACGCGAAGGCCCTCAAGGGTGTTAACGTCAAGTACCTGGCAGATGATGGCGCCGTCGTCTACATCAACGGCGTCGAGGTGGACCGCACCCGCATGGGTGCCGGCACGGTCAGCTACACGACCCGCGCCGACTCTGCTCCCAACTTCGCTGCGGCCTCTGCATCCCCCTCCGAGGTCTTCGTCCCCGCATCGGCGCTGAAGACCGGTGACAACGTGATCGCCGTGGAAACCCACGTCAACTACATGCGCACCGCGACCGTGTCCATGCAGGCCTCCATCTTCCGAGTGGAAGGCACCCCGGACGACAATGGCTCCGTTCCCACCGAGCGCAGCACCGAGCCGACCGACGCGACGCAGCCGATCAACGCGGCCTCCGTCAAGTCCGGCACGGTCATCCAGACCGGCGACGAGTGGAACTACTGGACTTCGACGGAAGCCCCCGCCTCCGACTGGGCCACGACCGGCTCCCTCCAGAGCTGGAACCGCGGCTCCGGCCCGATCGGCTGGGGAGACTCCGGTGCAGCGACCGCGCTCGACATTGCCAAGAAGGACCGTGCCGTCACGTACTACTTCGCGCGCGACATCGACCTGGGCACGATCACCCCGAACACCACGCTGACCGTCAAGGTGCGCGCGGATGACGGCGTCGTCCTGCGAGTCAATGACAAGATCGTCGACACGAAACGTATGTCCGATGGCAACATTACTCACACCACCTACGCGAACTCAGCCGTGAGTGCCAGCAAGGCTGCCTCTGATCTGCTCGAGGTCACCATCCCTGCCAGCCTCTTGACGAGCGGTGTGAACCGCATCGGCGTTGAGGAGCACCTCAACTACAAGGGCTCGCCTTCGATGACCTTCGATCTGAACGCGACCCTTGTGAAATAAGGGAAGAATCGTTCGTTTCCGCTCGAGTTCGCGCGAGGAATGAGCCATTGACAATGGTTCGATCCAGCTCGTGAATCGTGTTGACAGGTCCAACCCCTGCCGTTTCGGCAGGGGTTGACTTGTATGTGGTAAACGACTCCCGCCTGGTCCTAACCAAGTGGTTGAGCGGTGGCAATTATCGTGACACTATAGAAGTAACCATTTACGCGATACCTGTGAGGACCCCATGAGTGTTATGCGCCGTTGCTTGGCGCTCGGACTGGCATCAGTAACCGGTCTGAGCGTGCTTGCATTCTCCCCGGCTGCCCACGCGGCCGCCGACCCGCTCCACGATGGCCTGAGCGAGGCCACCGCTGCGGCCTCGTGCTGGGAAATCAAGCAGAACGACCCGCGTTCTCAGAACGGAACATACTGGCTGCAGACCTCCACCATGGACGCGCCCGGCCAGTTCTTCTGCGACCAGACCACGGACGGTGGCGGCTGGGTCCTCATCGGACGAGGCCGTGAAGGCTGGGAGACGTGGAGCCAGGGGCAGGGCGACCAGGAGAAGCTCAAGACCCGTCCTCGCACCGCAGGTGACTTCGAAGTTGTGCAGGCCTCGCACCAGACGGTCAACGGCCTGCTCGGCGGCACCTCCGTGTCCGACCTCGAGGACGGCCTCATGGTTCAGCGCGCCTGGAACCACAACGGCACCGCCTACCAGACCGTGCGCATGCGCTTCCCGAAGATGCGCGACTTCATCTGGCCGTTCAAGAGCGCTCACCCGGTGGACGTGAAGTTCAA
This sequence comes from Schaalia odontolytica, assembly GCA_958415245.1. Taxonomy (GTDB): domain Bacteria; phylum Actinomycetota; class Actinomycetes; order Actinomycetales; family Actinomycetaceae; genus Pauljensenia; species Pauljensenia odontolytica_D. The sequence continues at coordinate 2,205 of CATYYP010000087.1, forward strand.
CCGCGAATGGTGGGTCAACGGCGGCATCGTGTGGGCGGGCTTCGGCACCAACACCGCGTGGGGTTACGTCAACCTCATCGCCTCAGCGCAGAACAAGTACACGCTCGGTTGGGGCTACGGACCCCTCGCCACCTCCTGGCACGACACGTCCTCCTCGACGTCGTTCTTCCATCGTAACGGCTCGATTATCAACCCCTACGCCGAGGCCTACGTGCGTCCGCAGCTGCGCTCGACGGACGCCAGCTTCCGCGCCATCGGTGACGGTGGCACGCCCGCCAAGAAGCAGAAGGCCTCCGTGTCCGAGTTCGCGTCCCCGATGTCGTGGGGCGTGGCCGGCAACCTCAACGGTTCTGTCCAGGAAGGCAACATCCAGGTTCAGGCCTTCGAGCAGATCGGCTCGACCATGTACGTGGGTGGTAACTTCACCGGCGTGCAGAAGGGCAAGAACGGTCAGGAGATCGCCTCCAGCGGCCTTGCCGGCTTCGATGCGACGACGGGGGAGTGGAACGGTCAGAGGTTCTCCTTCAACAACCAGGTGAAGGACCTCGCCGAACTTCCGAACGGCAAGCTCCTGGTGGCCGGCGACTTCACGAAGGTCAACGGTGAAACCCACGTCGGTACCGTCCTGATCGACCCCGCCACCGGCCAGATCGACCCCTCGTGGACCCTCCAGGCGCGCACCGGCACCAACGGTGGCCGCGTCTCGGTGAAGTCCATCAAGGTCATCAACGACCACATCTACCTGGGCGGTATCTTCACGCACTTCCAGGGCAACGGCGCGTCGTGGACCTACGCCCGTAACGGTGCTCGTCTGGACATCAACGGCAAGCCCGACCGCTCGTGGAACCCCGAGTTCAACGGCTCCGTCATCGATATCGACGTCGACGAGAACGAGGCCTACTACTACGCGGCCGGCTACTTTACGCGCGCTCACAACCAGGTTGTTGAAAACGCGGGCCGACTGTCCACTGCCGCTGGCGCTGCGCTGGACTCGTCCTGGACCTTCCAGCACTCCTACCTGATCGGCAAGTACCAGCAGACCGTCACCGCGCGCAATGGCCGCGTGTACTTCGGCGGTTCGCAGCACTCGCTCTTCGGATACAACTCCGACTCGATGACCCGCACCTCGGGCTCCATCACCATGTACAACGGTGGCGACATCCAGGCGTCCACCCGCTCCGCCACTGGCGTCGTCTACGCCTCCTGCCACTGCTCCGACTTCGCCTTCCAGGACGCCTACCACTACCTGACGCTGGGTACCTCCTGGACGCGTGCCGACGAAATCCAGTGGGTCGGCGGCTGGGACGAGGCCACGGGCCGCCAGCTCGGCTGGACCCCCTATCGCCTCGGTTCCCTGCGCTCCACCGGCGCGTGGGCCCTCGAAATGGCTGACGACGGCGCCCTGTGGGCTGGCGGCGACTTCAACTACTCCTACACGTCGCTGACCTCGGGCCAGTGGTCCGGCGGCTTCGTGCGCATGCCCGCGCGCAACACCACCGCCCCCGCGGTCCCCGCGAACCTGCGCGCCTCCCACGGCAACTCCAAGGAAGTCACCCTCAAGTGGTCCCCTGTCCCGGGTGCCGTCTCCTACGACATCCTGCGTGACGATCGTCCGATCGCCACCACGACCTCGAACTCCGTGACCGTTCCCCTGGGTGGCAAGAACCGCTTCTTCGTGCGCGCGGTGGCCTCCGACGGCCTGCGCGGTGCCTCGACCCACGTCTACACGGTCGACTCCAACGGCAAACCCACCCAGCCCGACGACGCTTCGCTGCTCGTGGATGAGGATGACACCTGGGCGTACCACTGGTCGACCGATCCGGTCGCCGAGAACTGGGCCCAGACCTCGTTCGATGACTCCGCCTGGAGCCGCGGTGCTTCCCCGATCGGCTACGGCGGCCCCGGACTCAATACGACGCTGACCCCGGGCGCGGCCAAGACCCGACCCGTCACCACCTACGCGCGCATCAACTTCACGGTCGCTGACCCGAGCGCTATCGGCGGCGTCAACGTCGCCGTGACGGCCGACGACGGTGCCGTGGTGTACGTCAATGGCACCGAGGTCTCGCGCCAGCGTATGGCAGATGGAACGGTTGACGCATCCACCTTCGCGAACGCCTCCGTCTCGACGCCCGCCGCGCGCGCCGACCGACAGCTGGTCTTCGTCCCCGCGGACAAGCTGGTTGCCGGCACGAACACGCTGGCCGTCGAAACGCACCTCAACTACCGCTCCAGCTCGTCGATGACCATCGACGGCATGGTGAAGGTTGTCGCTAAGGGCAACGAGCCCACGCCCGAGCCCCAGCCCGAGCCCGATCCGGAGCCGGCGCCCCAGCCGGATCCCAACACGCCGCTCACGCCCGACCCGGACAAGCCGCTTGAGGTCCTCGACGTGTCTGCGCTTAACTTCGGACCCTTCCTGTTCCCCGGTATGTACTGGAACTACTGGAACTCCAAGGAAGCGCCCGACGCCAAGTGGAACTCCACCGCCGACCTGTCCTCCTGGAAGCACGGTGCCAGCCCGCTCGGCTGGGGCGACCGTGATGCTGGAACGCCCTTCACGATGCCGGCGGCAGACCGAGCCATCACGAACTACTTCGTGCGTGACGTCAACTTCGGTACCCTCAGCGCAGACTTCGAGGTCATTCTCAACGTCCGCGTTGATGATGGCGCAGTCATCTACGTCAACGGCACCGAAATTAAGCGCGTGAACATGCCCGAGGGCACGATCGACGCCAACACGCGAGCCTCCTCCAACGTCGGCCTCGCCACGGCGAAGAACAACCTCGTACGCATCGCGGTGCCTCGCAAGGTGCTCAGGGATGGCGTCAACCGTATCGCGGTTGAATCGCACGCCAACTACGCGAATGCCGCATCCGTAACCTTCGATCTCAGGGCAAGCCTGGTGAGGTGATCTCCATGACCGTGACGTCAACCCCCGCCGGTGGCGAGGCTGAACACGAAGCCGCCGGCGCGGTCGGCGCCCCCGCGACCGACCCTGCGTTCGACGCGATGGCACAGCGCGTGCTCACCCGAGGGCATACGACCACGTGGCTCAACCACTGGTCGCTCCTGCACGCCGACTTCCGTGCGCTTGCCCGCATGCACACCGTCGGCTTCGACGGGACCCTCCTGCAGATGCGCCTGCGCGCAGCAGGCCACGAGGTCGCCCGCACCTCCGCGGACCTCGTCCTGCCGCACGTCTTTGAACGCCTCGAGGATGGCACTCGCATCACCCTCATCGGGGCTGTGCCCGAGGCCGGTCAGGCCGCAGCCGAGCGCCTGCACCGCTTCGACGTGCAGGTCATCGACGGGTACGAGGGGCTTCGTCGGCTGAAGGCCGATCCTTCGGTGCTCACTGCCTTCGATCCGCGCCTCGTGATCGTCGGACTGGGGGCCGGTCTCCAGGAGGTCGTCGCGTCCTTCGTTCTCGACCTCCTGCCCGAGGCGTCCGTGTGTACCGCGGGCGGTTGGATCGACCAGTACGCGCGCGCTGCCGACGACTACTTCCCGAACTGGGTGCACGCCGCCCGCCTCGGCTGGGCCTGGCGCATCGCGCACGAGCCCAAGCGCCTCACGAAGCGCTACACCGTCGAAGCCCTCGACTTCGTCGCCCACGCTCCCGAGCTCATTTCGAGGCTCGAGGCCATGGGTAGCTTTGACGATCTCGGACTGGTCGGTGGCGTGACGCTTCGCTGACCGAGGTTGATGCTCGTTGTTGTGAAGGAGGCCGGACCCCGCGAGGTCCGGCCTCCTCTGCGTCTCCAGATCGGCTGGTGACGGCTGTCGGCGTCTATGGATGCTGCGGCTGGTCTCGCATATGGCGACGCGCGCTGCATCAATGTGGAAAGTGGCAGTTCAGGCCCTCTTTCGTGCATGAGCAATGGTCGGCTTTCGGGAGCGCGCAAGGGACGCACGCGGGGGAGGGAGCGTGGGGCTGAACGTGCCTCAAAACGCTTCCTGATAGATGCTTAAAAAGGGTTATGCAGTGAATGGTCTAGCCCACACAAAACATTATGAGGGTGTGACGCCTCCCTGTGATGCTGGTGGCAAAGGGTGCTCCTCTGTGTCGGTGTCAAACTCTCGTGAGACTTACGAGCTGCTCGCTGTATGCGCACTGTCGTGCAGTGTGAATTGATCGCTATCGCACGGTGTTCGTTTGTCGATGCGGTCTCACAATTGGTGAGGCACGCGTGTTTGCGCCGTTGTTTGCGTTCTGGCGAGCCGTTGATGGTGTGCGATGGGGTGTTGAGGATAAAGGTGTGGCCCGAGCCAATTGGCTCGGGCCACACCCAATCACACACAGAGAGAAAAGGCTTAGTAGGCGCCCTCGTGACGCAGGAGCGCGGGGATGGTCTGAAGCATGATCCACGTGTCGAGGGTGAGGGAGCGGTGCTGGGCGTAGGAGAGGTCCAGGTGGACGGTCTCATCCCAGGAGAGGTTCGAGCGGCCGGAGATCTGCCAGAGGCCGGTGATGCCGGGGCGGACGGCGAACTTGCCCATCACGCGGGGTTCGTACTGCGCGACCTCGCTGGGGAGCGGGGGGCGCGGACCCACGAGGGACATGTCGCCACGCAGGACGTTGAAGAGCTGGGGGAGCTCGTCAATCGACGTCTTGCGCAGGAAGGCTCCGATACGCGTAATGCGCGGATCATTGGCCATTTTAAACATGATCGAATTTCCGGCGGAGGAGTCGGCCTCGTTGGCCTCCATGAGGGAGGCCTTGAGCTCTTCGGCGTCCACGCGCATGGTGCGGAACTTAAACATGGTAAAAGTCTTGCCGTCGAGGCCGATGCGCTCCTGAGTGAAGAAGGCGGGGCCGCCGTCGTTCAGGCGCACCATCGCGGCGACAATGATCCACAGCGGGGTCAGCAGGATAATGCCGAAAAGAGCTGCGAAAATGTCGCACATGCGCTTGATGGCGTTGTCGGCGGAGGCGGCAAGATCCGACGCGTGCTCGAATGCGAGAGCCGTGGATGCGGCTCGTGCGGTGGGCTTCGTCAAAGTTGTCATCTGTGCGTCTTCCTTCTACTTCATCAAACTCAAATGCTGCATGTCGGTTAGAGGCGGAAAATCCGCTCTGGACTGGGATGTTTACTAGGTAAACCTCCCTGGCGCAACTCAGTCACCGTTAGGTGTTAACCCTAGTCTATCCATATGGTTAGCTTGGTTGCTAACCAAAGGGTTAAGTACAAGCGAAAAAAGGCTGTGATTTCGTACACCTGACGAGTTGTGCAAGTCAGATCTGAGCGCCCTGTGACCAGCTGGTAGCTTGCTGACACCTTGGAAGAATGCGTAGAAAACCGCCGAGCGATAGACTGGTCAGCGTGTCGTGACTGGCGAATAGGTGGGCCACCACCGGGGAGCGACGCGTCGGCATCGATAGCCGCCCGCCTGGGCTAGAGGCCACTGC
>CATYYP010000088.1 GCA_958415245.1 Schaalia odontolytica
GCACACGACAGGGCGACGAGCGAGAGCGCCAGCAGGAAGGGAGACAGAGGCATCCACCCGTACAGGGCCGTGGCGCTCACGGGGGCCACGATCCACGTGATAGCGCCGGTAGCGTTGATGACGCCGGCGATGCCGCCCTGCTCGCGCGCGCTCACAGCCAGGGACGCGCCCGCCGAGTACCCGGGGGAGGCCATGCCCGAGGCGACGCCCATCGCGAACGTCGAGACGGCCAGCGTCCACAGCGACGGAGCGATCGTCAGGCACGTGAGAGCCACGACGGCGAGCGTCATGCCCGTGCGCAGCAGCGTGCGCGGACTCCATCCCAGGCGCGGCACGACGATCAGCTGCATGAGCATGGCGCCAGCGGCGTTGGCCAGCAGCATGAGGGCGGTGACGGAAACGGCGGGCGCGGGCTCGAGTCCGCCGCGATCCTGGACGAGGAAACCCATCGTGATCTGAACGACGCCGTTCGCAAAGTAGATGCCGAACACCGAAGCGATCCACGGGGCGATACGCCGGTCGGTCCACCGCACGCGCGGGGGCAGCTCGGCGGTGGCTGTCGTCCCGCTCGCGTTATCCGCCGCCGCGTCAGTCGACGAGGCCGGGGCCACCTGCTCGGGTTGTGTGTCCTTGGCCGTCAGGCGGGGCAGGCGCCTCCTCGGGCGCGTGGATGCTCCGTCGCGGGGCAGCCAGATGAGGGCGATGGCCAGGGCGATGAGGACAAAGACCGGGGTGGCGTGCACGGGGCCGAAAATCCACCAGGCACCTAGCGCCGACGAGACGAGGGAGCCGACCATGACGGACAGGTTGATCGCGCCGGAAAATGCGGACGTGCCGCGTACGCGCGAGGCCTTGTCGGGGGTCACCTCGGCGACGAGGGCCTGGCCCGTCGGCGGGATCGCCGCGACGGCCGCGCCGAAAAAGGGGCCGCGTGCCGCCATAATGGCGCCCGCCGCGAGGAGAGCGCCGATGTAACCGGCAGCCCGCGCCCACACGGCCGCCGAAAAGAGCGTGCCCGCCGTGAGCGCCAAGAACAGAGCCAACAGGATGACGCGCCTGCGCCCCCAAGCGATCGAACGGCGCCCCCAGAACTGGCTGAGCGCCGTCACCGCGGCGGCCGCCAAGGAAACGGCCGCGCCCACAATCCACTCGGGCAGATCAAGGGCGCGCGACAGGGGAGCGATCGACACGTTGAGCATGTTCTGCGCCGTGTATGTAAACAGCGCGATCGCAACGAGCGCGCGCAGCGTCGGATTCGTCAGCAAAGGTGATGAGGGCACAATGCATCCTACGACGAAGGCCCCGCGCGATGCGCGGGGCCTTGCCGGACAGGCCTCACAACGGGGAAACGCTTAGCGCTGCACCCAGGTGCTCACCTTCCAGCGAGCATCGCCAGAGCGCTCACGCCACTCGGCATCGCTGCGCTCTTCGTCCCTGCGCCACAGCGCCGGATCCAACGGCGGCGCGTACACGAAGGACGCACCCTCGGGAGCACTCGCGGCCACGTCCAGCTCCAGGTCGGTCACCACGGCCTCGTCGAGGAGGGGAAGGGTCTCGGCGTAGAGCTGAGCCCCGCCCGTGATCCAGATGTAGGGGGCATCCGTGCGCGAGGTTTCCTCGCGCGCGATCTGAAGCGCCTCGTCGACGGAAGAGAGAACAAGAGCGCCCTTGGCCTCGTACCCGGGGGTACGGGTGATGACGATGTTCGTGCGGCCCGGCAGAGCGCGCCCGAGAGCCTCCCACGAGCGGCGGCCCATGATGATCGGGCAGCCCATCGTGGACTCCTTGAAGTGCCGGAAATCCGCGGGAACATGCCAGGACATGGCCGTGCCCGTCCCGAGGATCCCGTTGCAATCCTGCGCCCAAATCGCGGCGAGCTTCGTCATACGGCGACCGGAGCCTTGATCGTGGGGTGATGCTGGTAGTCCGTCACCGAAATATCGTCGAAGGAGTACTCGAACATCGAGGGAGCCTTCGCGAGCTCCAGGCGCGGGAACGGGTAGGGCTCGCGGCTCAGCTGCTCGGTCACCTGCTCCGTGTGGTTGGAGTAGATGTGGCAGTCTCCGCCCGTCCAAATGAAGTCGCCGACCTCCAGGCCCGCCTGCTGGGCGAACATGTGGGTGAGCAGCGAGTAGGACGCGATGTTGAAGGGCACGCCCAGGAACATGTCCGCGCTGCGCTGGTAGAGCTGCAGCGACAGGCGGCCGTCGGCCACGTACAGCTGGAAGAACGCGTGGCAGGGCTCGAGCGCCATCTGCGGCAGATCGCCGACGTTCCATGCGGACACCACCATGCGGCGCGAATCTGGGTTCGTCTTCAGCGTCTCGAGGACCTGGGAGATCTGGTCGATGTGGCGGCCGTCCCCGGCGTTCCACGAACGCCACTGGACGCCGTACACCGGGCCCAGCTCGCCGTCTTCGTCCGCCCACTCGTTCCAGATGCGGATGCCATTGTCCTGGAGCCAGGACACGTTCGACGAACCCGACAGGAACCACAGGAGTTCGCCGACCACCGACTTGAAGTGCACGCGCTTCGTCGTGATCAGCGGGAAGCCCTTCGACAGGTCGTAGCGCAGCTGCGCCCCAAACAGGGAACGCGTGCCCGTGCCGGTGCGGTCACCCTTGGGGGTGCCCTCACGCATAATGCGCGCCAGCAGGTCCTCGTACTGGCGGTCGACGACGCTCACGTCAGTTGATCCGCTCGTTCGTCCACGTGTGCGAGGCCGGCAGCGCCTGGTCGACGACCGAGTGCTCGATCGTGCAGTTGCGCTTGATTGCGGCATCGGCGCGACGCTTGAGATCCTCGATCTCCTCGTCGGACAGGGCAGACATGTCCTGGACCAGCTCGACGTCCACGTGCGTGAAACGATCATTCTGCTGGTCGTAGTCACCGGACACGCCGACGAACTGCTCGAAATCGTCGCCCAGGCGAGCCGCCATGCGGGCATCCGAGCTCATCGCGTTGCAGCCCGCGATCGCGAGCTTGAGCAGGTCGCCGGGGGAGAAGAGGCCGGGGCCGTGACCGATGCGGATCTCGGCGCCGTCCTGGTTGCGGGCGACGTACTGACGCACGCCCGTACGCTGCATGTACAGAGACTTAGGGGTATCACTCATGACACCTATTGTGGCGCGAAAAGACCCCGCTCGCCCGAAATGCAACGCCGGGCGGGCGGGGTTCCTCGCAGAGCGTAGCGCGGGTTCAGCGATGCTCCTCCAGCCACTGCGCAGCCAGCGCCTGCTCGTGCTCCACGACGCGGCCCAGGTGTGCCACCGCTTCCTTCTCGATGCGCCCGCCGAACAGGGGCACGCGCACCGACACGTTGCCGGTCACCACGCGAACACTTCCCGCCTCGGTGCCCGCCAGCGTGGACGTGGCCTCGACCGACACCGGGGCGCCGTCGACGGTCACGGACGTGCGCGAGGTCGCCTCGGCCTCGTTCGTCGTCCACTCCTCGGTGAAAGCGACGCGCAGATCAGACTTGACAAAGCGCGCGGCCGCCGCCGGAATCAACTCCGGGCGCACGGTGCCCGCGAATGACACGCGCTGGCCCTCCACAGACACGGTGGAAGAACCCTCGACGACAAACTGGCCGAAGCGTCGCTCCAGGTAGGCGGGGGTCAGGTACATGGCGACGACCTCGTCGACCGTACCGGGATACGACATGGACTGCGTGAATTGCATGGCTCTCCTGACGAAAGAAGCGGCGCCGAAGCGTGTCCCGGCGCTCATTTACAACTAAGGTCCGCCCTCGCGGCCCCTCTCCCTTTAGAGTAGATGCATGCGTAGTCTCATGCAGTTAGCTGAAGAAGCCTCTTCGACGCCGTTGTCGGAGCAGGACATCGATTGGCTGCACCTCCTCCTCGCGGACTGGCAGGTGCTCGCCGACCTGGCGGCCGCCGACCTTGTTCTGTGGCTGCCCGCCGACGACGGACGCTTCATCGCGGCCGCCCACTGCCGTCCCGCGACCTCGACGACCGTCCACGTGGACGACATCATCGGCCTCCACCTGCCCGCCGCCCGCGAAATCGACCTGCGGCGTGCCCTGCAGACCGGGCAGGTCGTGCGCTCGCCCGCCGCCCGCTGGGCCGGCACCTACTCGATGATGGAAACCTGCGTGCCCGTGTGCCACGACGGGCGCATCATCGCCGTCGTCACCCGCGAGGCCAACCTGTCGAGTCCGCGTCTGTCCCTCGGCTTCGAGGGGTGGACCGTTGCGGCGGCCGACACCCTGTGCCAGATGATGGCGCGCGGCGAATACCCCTACGACTCAACCCCGCAGGTCACCTCCCACGGCGTCCCGCGAGTTCTCGACGGCGCCGTCCTGCTCGATGCGGAGGGCCGCGTCCAGCACGCGACCCCCAACGCCGTATCGTGCCTGCGCCGCCTCGGTATTCGCACGCACGTGACCGGAAAGGTTCTCGCTCAGGAGATCACCGAGGTTATCGGCGACGGCACCCTCATCGAGGAATCCATGGCGGTCGTCGTCATGGGGCGCGCCTCCTGGCGCGTCGAGATCGCCGCGCGCGCCTCGACCGTCAGCATGCGTGCTCTGCCCCTCGTCAACGGGCGTAAGCGCCTGGGCGCCGTCATCCTGACGCGCGACGTCTCCGAGGTCCACCGCCACGAGCAGGAACTCATGACGAAGGACGCGACGATCCGCGAGATCCACCACCGCGTCAAGAACAACCTGCAGACCGTGTCCGCCCTGCTGCGCCTCCAGTCGCGCCGCTCCTCCGAGGAAGCCGTCAAGGTCGCGCTCGCGGAGGCCGAGCGCCGCGTGCAGGCCATCGCGACCGTGCACGCCGCCCTGTCGCAGAACGTGGACGAGTCGGTTGACTTCGACGAGGTCGCACGCACAATCGTGCGCATGGCCGGTGCGATCGCGTCCACGGACCACGCCGTCGAGGTCATCACGACCGGCAGCTTCGGCACGATTCAGGCCGATCAGGCTCAGGCCCTGGCGACTGTCCTCAACGAGCTGGTCGCCAACTCGGTTGAGCATGGCCTCGCGGACCGCGATGGTCTCATCGAGGTGCGCGCCGAGCGTGAGGGAACGTCCATGACCGTGACCGTCGCAGACGATGGCGTGGGCTTCGTGCCGGGCACGCCCATGAGCGGTCTGGGTACGCAGATCGTGCATCAGATGGTGCGTGGCGAGCTCAAGGGCTCGATCGAGTGGGCGCCGCGCGAGGGTGGCGGCACGCTCGTCACGCTCCACGCCAACCTGGACCCCGCCTGATCGGGGATCCGCCCAGGCTGGGTGAATGATCAACGAACGAGGCCGGGGATCCATTGTGGATCCTCGGCCTTGATCGTCGGTGCGGCATGCGTGCCGCTGCGGCTTGTTAGCAGCCTGCGCGGCGTGCGCGCGCGGCGCGGCGCTTGAGGGAGCGGCGTTCTTCTTCGCTCATGCCACCCCACACGCCCGAGTCCTGGTTGTTGTCGATGGCCCACTGCAGGCAGATGCCCACGACCTCGCACTCGCGGCACACGGCCTTGGCCTCGGCGACCTGCGTAATAGCCGGACCCGTGTTCCCGATGGGGAAGAAAAGTTCCGGGTCTACGGTCAGGCATGCTGCCTTACTGCGCCAATCCATGATCTGTCTTTCGCTCCTCGCGTCCTGTGCGCCTGGTTCTCTTTTACTCTTTTTCAGTGTCCGCTAGGTCATCTTAGTCGCGCAAGGTCGTGTCAACAGTGAAATGGAGATGTCACTATGTGGCTGCTCACGACCGGCCAATAAGGTGGGACTTAGGTGTTAACTGACCCTGCGGTCAGTTGGACAGTGCTGACGGTATCACCCTCGCTGATCAGTCCGCAGGTCATGTCCCATCGTCGTGCAGTCAGGGCGAGCGGGGGCGTGTGGCTGTGTTGAATTAATGCGCGAATAACGTTGTGTGTGGGGTTGAGCGCGAGGACCCTGTGCTTGTACCATCTGGTGATACGAGTCCACGCTTCTTCGGGAATTACGTCAGAGATCTTTGGTGTTTCCCAACCGAGGTGGGCGTGGATGGCTTCGATGACCCGGGCATCGTCCCTGCGTCCGACGATGATCCACGGCAGTGCGTGTTCCCAGGTGGGGGTGGTGTAGGTGGGGCCGATCAAGATGGGTGAGCGGGTATTTCTGACCAGCGCTGTTACCTCTGAGGGGGAGGGGATGCGCCAATCGTTTTCGGCAGCCGGGCGGTGGTGTTGCAGGTGAATGCCCTGCCTGGGGATGGTGGCGAGGCGAGGGCTCTCTCCCGGTCGCACGACGAGCGCCTGCCCCTCACCGAGAGCTCGCAGCTCCCCGGGCGCGATCCCGGCGTGGACGGCCTCGTCCGCGTCCCGGGCACGCACGATGCGTGTCGAGAACGCTCCCATTGCCGCGCTCGACGGGGTGAATCTGCCGGCGAAGGCTGCGACGATGACGACGCCAGCGCGCCTGGCCTTGGCCAGGAGCGAGGTCCACAGCGCCTCCGCCTGGGGAGCAGCGAGCGCCTGCGACAGATACGAGCGCAGCTGCGGGCCATCCGTGACTGCGAGGACCGCGGGCCCGTGGTTGCAGATGCCTTCCAGCAGGTCGATGGCGCTGGGTGCGTCCGCAGGCAGCTGGGAGGCCACGCCTCCCACCGCGTCCTCGCCAATCACGTGGAGAGGGTGGTGGGTGCCGTGCGCGATCCGCGTCGCGAGGGACAGCGCCCAGTGCGCAGCGAGACGCGCCTCGTGCGCGCTGGTCTGAATCTGGACGCTTCCCCCGTCCCAGACGATGGGGGAGTGCCGTTCGATGCCTTCCGCGAGGCCGAGAGACACGGCGGTGCCGCCACGGACTCCGTCGCGGGCAGCGTCCCCCTCTGGGACATGATCCACAAAGCACTGTGCGGCGTCGTCGACATCCTCCCAGGTCAGCTCCTCGGGTAGGGGTGGCGCCCACAGGGGTTCGGTGCCCGTGCGAGGCCACGTGGCGTTGCAGCGCTCGACCACTGACGCGATGTCGGCGAGGTAGGTCAGCTGGATCGTGCCCACGTCCGACAGGACCGCGCGACCGGGGATACGTGGCAGCGAGGCAGCGCGTCCGTCCCCGATGATATCGGTGGAGTCCGAGGCACTCACGCAGCGCAGACACAGACGAATGTCCATGTTCGCGCGCATCTGTGCGCTCACCGCGCCCGAGGGGCGTTGGGTGGCCGCTATGAGATGCAAGCCGAGGCTGCGTCCCTGCGCGGCGAGGCGTAGCAAGACCTCCATCGAATCGGGGTGTGCCTGGGCGAGAACACGGAACTCGTCGATCGCGACGATGAGACGAGGCGGGGGAGCGCTCACGCTGACAGGATCCTCCTCGTGAGCGCTCTCCCACGCGGCGAGGTCGGGGAAACCGAGCGCTCCGAGCGCTTCCTCACGTCGCTGGAGGATCGACGCAATCCCGTCCAGCGCTCGGGTCGTGGCGCCGGCGTCGAGGTCGGTGAGGAGTGCCTGGGTGTGCGGGAGCGCCTCGAGGCGGGCGAAGGTCGCCCCGCCCTTGTAATCGATGAGGATGAAACGGACCTCTTCGGGGCTGTAGCAGTGCGCGATGGCGGCAAGCCAACCGAGGAGTGCCTCTGACTTACCCGATCCGGTGCACCCGGCGACGAG
>CATYYP010000089.1 GCA_958415245.1 Schaalia odontolytica
GCGCGCCGCGCAACGATGGCGGTTACAAGAACTACTCGTCGACGGATGAGTACGTGTCGCCCAATGGCAACGAGCCGACGATTCCCGCTGGCGTCAGTGCAGACGAGCTCGATCGTGACGCTCTGCGCGCTCTGACCACCCTTTCTGGTCCCAATCGTGACATTGTCGCCCGTCACCTGGTGATGGCCGGCCAGCTGATCGATCTCGATCCCGAGGCTGCCTACCAGCATGCGCAGGCCGCCGTTGCGCGCGCAGGCCGCGTCGACGTGGTGCGCGAGGCAGCTGCGCTTACCGCTTACGCTTCGGGGCGCTACGAGGAAGCTCTTCGCGAGGTTCGCGCTGTTCGTCGTATGCGGGGCGATTCCTCGCTGCGTGCCGTGGAAGCCGACGCTGAGCGCGGCCTCGGCCATCCTGAAAAAGCCGTCGAAATCATCGACGCTACCGATCCCTCGACCCTCGACCTCTCTGAGCAGGTGGAGCTCGTGCTCGTCTCCTCCGGCGCACGCGCGGATCTCGGCCAGGCTGAGGTCGGCCTCGTGATCGTTGACGATGCACTCGCAGCGCTCCCGGCTGAAGCCGACGACGAACTGCGCCGCCGCCTGATGGAGGTGAAGGCGCAGCGACTGCTCGACCTTGGTCGCGAAGACGAAGCTGCAGAGGTCGTTGCCTCCATGCCTGCCGAGGTCGAGGACACGGAGATCGTCGATATCGCCCTGTACGCCGATGCCGACGTGGATGGCAAGCGTTCCCCGCTTCGTGGCTCGGGCGCGGCTCTGGCTGAAGAATACGACTGCGCACTGCTCGACCTTGACGGCACGGCGTGGTCCGGTGACGAGACGATCGAACATGCGGCTGCGTCGGTGATCGAGGCACGCGAAGCCGGTATGGCTTCCGCCTTCGTCACCAACAATGCGATGCGCACCCCCCAGCAGGTGACCGACAAGCTTAACTCCATGGACTTCCAGGCGACGCCCGACATGGTTATGACTTCTGCGATGGACATCGCAGCGATCATGGCTGAAGAGCTCGAGGAGGGCTCGAAGGTCTTCGTCATCGGTGGTGCCGGTCTGCGTCTCGCTCTCGAGGAGCGTGGCTTTGTCCTGGTGGACAGTGCCGATGACGAGCCGGTGGCCGTCGTTCAGGGCCTCGACAAGAAGGTCGACTGGGCGCTCCTGTCCGAAGGTGCTTTCGCGATCGAGCGCGGGGCTGCTTTCTACGCCTCGAACCTCGATGCAACCTTGCCTATCGAGCGTGGCCAGGCACTGGGCAATGGATCACTGGTCCGCGCCATTCAGCACGCGACGCGCAAGCGTCCGATCGCTGGCGGCAAGCCTGAGCCGGGTATCTACCGCCGTGCTGGCGAGCTCGTGGGCGCGCAGAACCCGCTCGCTGTCGGTGACCGCCTCGAGACCGATATCATGGGCGCTGTGGCCGCCGGTGTGCCTGCCCTGCATGTCTTGACTGGCGTGCACCAGGCGCGCGACGTCATCCGCGCCCCGCGCGGACAGCGCCCGACCTACCTCGCGATCGACATGCGCGGTCTGCTGGAGGCACACCCGGCACCCAAGCACCACCGCGATGGTACCTGGACCTGCGGTGTTTCCCAGGTCGCCAAGGCGACGCGTTCCGGTGTGCTCACGCTCGACGACGTTGAACTGACCGAGCCTGTCACGATCAGCATCGACTCCTACCGTGCTCTCGCCGCCGCGGCGTGGGAGTATGCGGATGGTGCCGGCACGCCGGTCAGCTGCCCCGAGATCACGGTCGTCGATAACGAGGATCCTGCAGGTATCGTCACGGCACCTGAGCCGACCGAGGTGCCCTCCGTTGAGGATGACGACTTCTACGACGTGGCTACGGATGCCGACAAGCTGCCCGAACCGGGTGCCTCGACCCCCGCGTTCCTGCCCGGTGAGGAGGAGCTCGAGGAGCTCCTGGAGCGCACGGCAGATTTGGACGAGCAGGCCTGATGGCATTACGCGAGCAGACTGAGGCCCGCCTGGTCGGTTTCGATCAGCTCGGTGCGTCCCTTCAAGTGGAGACGCTCCGGGCGATCGAGGCCGACCTGCGGCGGGCCCTGTCTGCAGACGCGCCGAGCGG
This sequence comes from Schaalia odontolytica, assembly GCA_958415245.1. Classification (GTDB taxonomy): domain Bacteria; phylum Actinomycetota; class Actinomycetes; order Actinomycetales; family Actinomycetaceae; genus Pauljensenia; species Pauljensenia odontolytica_D. The sequence continues at coordinate 2,101 of CATYYP010000089.1, forward strand.
CACGGTCCGCCCCGGCGTGCAACCAACTGCTTCAGGCAATGAGGGGAGTGGCGCATGAAGTTACGCAGAATTGACTCCGAGCTGGTGCGCCGCGGCCTCGCGAAGTCCCGTGCCGCCGCTGCACAGATGATCGAGGACGGGCGCGTCAAGCTCGATGGACAGATCGTGCTCAAGCCCGCTCGCCAAATGGACCCCGCTCAGGCGATCGTCGTCGAAGAATCGGACGATCCGGAGTACGTATCGCGTGGTGCTCACAAGCTTGCGGGAGCACTCGATGCGCTCGGCGACAAGGCCCCGCTGATCGAGGGGCGTCGGGCTCTGGACGCGGGCGCCTCGACGGGTGGTTTTACTGACGTGTTGTTGCGCCGCGGCGCAGCATCCGTTGTCGCCGTCGACGTCGGATATGGCCAGCTTGCGTGGAAGCTGCAGAGCGACCCGCGCGTGGAGGTGCACGATCGGACGAACGTGCGCACCCTCGATCCGGCTTCCGTCGCTCCCGCCCCGGAACTTGTGGTCGGCGATATGTCGTTCATTTCGCTGACGCTGGTACTTCCTGCGCTCGTCGCAGCGGCCGCGCCCCACGCCGATTTTCTCCTGATGGTCAAACCCCAGTTTGAAATCGGTAAGGAACGCCTCGGCCATGGAGGCGTCGTTCGTAATCCCGAGCACCATGTCGAAACTGTGGAAACGGTTGCACGGTGTGCCATCGAGCTTGGCTTGGATATCGCAGCGATCGCTGCGTCACCGCTGCCCGGTCCATCCGGTAACGTCGAGTATTTCGTGCACATGCGCCGCGACTACCCGGATCCCATCGATCCCACGCAGCTTACCGACTACATCCGGCGTGCGGTTGAGGCCGGTCCCGCTGGAGGTTCCCAATGACTCGTGTCCTGATGGTTCGTCACCGTCACAGGCCCAACGCGGTGACGAGCGCCGTGAGCCTCGCAGACGCACTTAAGGAACGCGGCATCGATGTCGTCGACGACGCTTCGGGTGGCGATATCGATATGGTCCTCTCGATCGGCGGCGACGGCACGTTCTTGGTCGCTGCGTCGAGTGCGCGCGCTCTGGACGTCCCCCTTCTCGGTATCAACGCCGGCCACATGGGATTCCTGACGGAACTCGGTGATAAGGGCACGGGCGATCTCGCACGCAAGATTGCCGATGGCGACTTTTCGGTCGAACGACGCATGACCCTCGATGTCACGATGGAACGTCCTGACGGATCGAAGGCCGACGACTGGGCGCTCAACGAGGCTGTCGTCATGCACACCGACGTCGCGCATCCCGTTCATTTTGCGCTCGTCGTTGACGGCCAGGAAGTGTCGACGTACGGCGCTGACGGCATGATTTTGTCGACTCCCACCGGTTCAACCGCCTACTCCTTCTCCGCGGGAGGCCCGGTCGTGTGGCCCGATACCGAGGCAATCGTTGTCGCCCCGCTGGCCGCTCACGGCCTATTCACCCGCCCGCTCGTCGTCGGCCCGTCGGCGTGTGTGGAGATCGTTGTTCTCGATGACATGTGGACACCTCCGGAGATGTGGTGCGACGGCCTGCGACGTATGACAGTCCCCGCTGGGGCTGTGGTTCGCGCGCGCGTCGGTTCGTCACCCGTTCAGCTTGTACGCGTGGACGACACCCCGTTTTCTGCGCGTCTCGTCCGCAAGTTCAATCTTCCCGTGCGCGGGTGGAGGGATGGTCCTCGGTGATCGAGTCTCTCGATATTTCCCATCTCGGTGTCATCGAGTCTGCCCACGTTGACTTTGGTGAGGGCCTTATCGTCGTTACCGGTGAGACCGGTGCGGGTAAGACGATGGTGCTGTCGAGTCTCCAGCTGCTGCTCGGTGCCCGAGCGGATGCTGCGCTTGTGCGCTCGGGCGCCGATCATCTGTCTGTCGATGGTATTTTCTCCGTGAACGAGGAGGTTACAGCTCGCGTTGAGGAGGCCGGTGGCCTCGTCGAGGGCGGTGAGCTGATTGTCGGTCGTTCGGTGCGTGCCGCAGGCCGGTCGCGAGCGCACCTCGGATCGCGCCCCGTGCCTGCCTCGGTCTTGACGGATATCGTCGGGTCGATGGTGACGATTCATGGCCAGTCCGACCAGATCCGTCTCACGGGTGAGGCGGCGCAGCGCCGAGCGCTCGATCAGTTCGGCGGTGATGAGCACGCGGCTCTGCTCGAGGAGTACCGTGCAGCTTTCCGTCACGCGGTCGATGTCAAGCATCGCCTGGATTCGCTGCGTGGCGATGCCAGCGAGCGCGCCGAGGAGCTGGAGGATTTGCGCGCGGCGATCAAGCAGATCGAAGAGCTTGATCCTGCCATCGGTGAGGAAGAAGACCTCGTTCGCGAGGCAGCGCGCCTGACGAATGTCGAGGACCTGCGTGCGCTGGTGGGAGTGGCTCTGGGCTATCTCAAGGGTGACGATCGGGGCGACTTTACTGGGGCTGTCGAGGCGACCCGTCACGCTTACGCACAGCTCGATGACGCAGCACGATTCGACGAGGCCGTGGCTGAGTTTGTGGGGCGTGCGCGCAATCAGGCGCTCGAGTTGGAAGCACTTGCTGATGACGTCTCGGCGTACCTGTCGCACCTCGACGCTGATCCGGAGAGGCTTGCGCAGATTCACGCGAGACGCGCAGCGATCAAAGACGCGCTGCGCGGGCGCGCGGCTGACATCGATGGCCTCCTCGCATGGGCTGAGGTGGCTCGCTCTCGCGTCGAGGAACTTTCGTCGCCCGGGTCCGATCCGGCGGCTGTCGAACGTGAACTGGCGGCCGCCCAGGAGCGTGTGCTTGAGTGCGGGCGTCGTGTCACGCAGGCGCGTGTGCGTCTTGCGGGACAGCTCGCGGAGGGAGTGAACGAGGAACTTCACGCCCTGTCGATGCCCGACGCGACACTGCACATCGATTGTGAGCCGACGAAACCGACCTCTCATGGATGCGAGACCGTCGTCTTCCGCTTGCAGCCGCATCCTCATGCTCCCGCCCGCCCTCTCGGACAGGGAGCCTCCGGCGGTGAGTTGTCCCGTGTCATGCTCGCACTGGAGCTCATGCTGGGGCGCACCGAGGCGTCGTCGACGGTTATCTTCGACGAGATTGACGCCGGTATTGGCGGGCAGACCGCGACCGAGGTGGGCGCGCGTCTGAAGAGGCTTGCACAATCACGGCAGGTGATTGTCGTGACGCATCTAGCCCAAGTCGCGGCTTTTGGCGATCAGCACCTCGTCATCGAGAAGAACGATGGGACCACGAAGGTGCGCGAAGTGAGCGGTGCGAACCGCGAAGCTGAACTGACCCGCATGATGGGTGGGGATCCGCACTCGGCTGCGGCGCGCCGCCACGCTTCGCAAGTCTTGGCCTCTGCCGTGTCACAATCGCAGGGATGAGTGAGACACTTTCAAAGGAATCGAGCGCGCGCTCCGGGCGGATTCGCATTGACGACCGCCCCAAGCACCTGGCGACGCGCCTAGAACGCGGCGAGATCGCCGTCATCAACGTTGCGGACCTGGATCGTGAGAGCGCTGCGGCGCTCGTTACTGCCGGTCCCGTCGCAGTGCTGAACGCGCAGCCGTCTCTGACGGGACGCGTAGCTGCCTTGGGGCCACGCCTCATTCTCGAGGCTGGTATCGTCCTCGTCGACGACCTGGGTCAGGACGTCATGTCCTTGCGCGAAGGCCAAGAAGTGACGGTCACAGGCTCGAAGGTCCTCGTGGATGGCTCCGTCATTGCGACCGGATCCGTCGTGTCCTCGGACGACTTGGACGTCGACGTCGCCGACTCGTCTGCGCTATTCGCCGGTGTCGACGCCTCGATTGAGGACTACCTGTCGAAAGATGGCGCGACGGTGCTGCGCGGACTCGACGTTCCCCAGCTCTCCGACCTCGGGAAACGGCCGATTCTCCTCGTGACGGGCGCTGCCGACGCGAAGGCCGAGTTGCGCGCGCTTGCCCGTTGGCGCTCCGAGGTCAGCCCGTTTGTGATCGGCGTCGACGGCGGTGCAGACGTGGCGCTGAAGGCCCGACTGTCGCTCGACCTCGTCGTCGGTGATGCCGAACTGATGAGTGAGAAGGCGATTCGCAAGGCTCGCTCCTTTATCGTCCGCGTTGGGGGAGACGGCCTCGCTCCCGGCGCAGATCGGCTCGACCGTATGGGCGTCGTTTACGATCGCATTGCCATGGCTGGCACCTCTCTCGACGCGGCCCTCGTTGTCGCCGCACATTCGTCGGCGCCCGCTGTCGTTACTGCTGGTGTGTCCTACGGGGAGGCGGAACTGGTTGACGCCGGCCGATCCCTTGTGGCCCCCGCATTTTTCTCGCGCCTTGCGGTTGGTTCGCGCCTTATCGGTGCGCAGGCGGTCGCGGCGACGTTCCGGCCGCGTCCGCGCGGTTGGACGCTCGTTCTGCTGGCCGTGGTCGCGCTGGCCTTGATGGGCGTCGCCCTGTGGTCGACCCCGTGGGGCAACGACCTGCTGCACCCCGTCACTTCATTCTTCGTCTCGCTGATGCACTCCGCAGGAGGAGCCCAATGATTAACTTCCGCTACCACGTCGTCTCGATCATCGGGATCTTCATCGCTTTGGCCGTTGGCGTCGTTCTGGGGGCCGGCCCGCTGCAGAGCCGTATCCAGGCTGGCGTCAGCTCGTCGGCGACCACTGCGGCAGCGGACCCGCTGCTGAGTGCTCAAGCTGATGCGGAGGCCGCCGGCCTCAAGGCTCTCGCTTCCTCGACACTGACCGGTTCGCTGAGCTCTGCCAAGGTTGCTCTCGTTGTGCTGCCCGGTGCATCCGACGATGACGTGACTGCGATTCGTTCGACGCTGACCGATGCCGGAGCGAGTGTCGTCGGTCGAGTGACGCTCACCGACAACTGGCAGTCCACCTCGATGAGCCAGTACCGCACGACGCTGTCGACGACCCTCGCGTCGCACCTCCCGTCGGGTGCTGCCAAGACCGCTAGTGCTGATGGAGTCGTCGGCTATTCGATTGTCCAGGTGCTGACAACGACCGGAGCCGAGACCGACCTGCTGCGTCAGATTCTCACCGATGACTCCACGCCGATCATGACCGTCGACGAGGACGCGAACGGAAGTGCCACGGCGATCGTCGCGGTTGGCCCGCGTGCACAGGCCGCGGCCGCTTCCAACGCGACGCCCGCAGCGGTGACGTCGAGCCCGGATGCCTGGGTCGGCCTCGGTCAGGCGCTCGGCTCGACCAATGGCGTCCTCGTGGGCGACGCGTCTACGCGCGACGCGATGATTTCTCAGGTGCGTGCCAGCGGTACCGTTGTTACGACGGTTGACTCGGTTGGCACGACACTCGCCGCTGTCGATACCGCCTTGGCGTTGTCGACGCCCGGGACTAGCGCCCGCGCTTTTGGAGTGGGTAACGGAGCACAGTCTGTCATTCCGAGCAACAAGTAAAGCGCGTCAGTACGCGATTTGCTTCGTCGGCCCCCGCTGATCTGCCCGGATCGCGGGGGCCGATTCATGCACGGAGTGTAAGACTGAA
>CATYYP010000090.1 GCA_958415245.1 Schaalia odontolytica
TGCATAGTATGCACATGGTTGCATATTCAGTACACGACATCACTCGAATCACGGATACTGAGGAACATAATCATGCATACCAAGAAGCTTCTCGCCACGCTCACTCTGGCCAGTACCGCGACCGCAATGGCCGCATGCGCAGACCCCACGACGAGCACGAGTACCGCAGACGCGACGACAGGGACATCCACATCAACCACCTCGCACTACGACGTCTCATCGATCCCGACTGTCGACGAGATTGCAGCACTCGTTCCTGACGACATTAAGAAGCGGGGCACCCTGCGTAACGGAGCTTCTACCGGATATGCACCTGCCGAATACATGGACACTGATGGGCAGACTCCCATTGGCTATGACATTGACATTAACAAGGCGCTCGCCAAGGTCATGGGTCTGAATGCCGGAGAAACGAAGCACTCCGAATTCCCCACGATCATCCCCGCTCTCGGCACGAAGTTCGACGTGGGCATCTCGTCATTCACCATTACCGCCGAGCGTGAGCAGCAGGTCAACATGGTGTCTTACCTGAACGTCGGATCTGCATGGGGCGTCGCTGCTGGCAATCCGAAGAATTTTGAGCCGTCTGACCCTTGCGGCACAACCATTGCGGTTCAGACTGGCACGGCTCAGGAGGAATACGCAGCCGCTCTCTCCGATGCGTGCATCGCGGCCGGCAAGGAAAAGATCACCGTTATGCCTCACGAGCTCCAGACGGACATTGCTACCAAGCTGATCGGCGGGCAGTACGACGCAACCCTCGCGGACTCAACGGTCATTGGCTACACGAGCTCGCAGTCTGCCGGCAAGATTGAACAGCTTGGCGACGCGTTTGAGTCAGCCCCACAGGGCGTGGCAGTCGCGAAAGATGACGCGCAGCTTGCCGAGGCGATCCAGAAGGCCATGCAGTACCTGATGGACAACGGCTACCTCAACGACATTCTGGCGTCCTATGGCGCCGAGAATGCAGCACTGACGACAGCTGCGCTCAACCCGACCGTCGACTGATTCGTAGCACGCTACGCATAATATGCATTTATATGCATATGGGTGCATAATGGTAGCAATCACGGGCCACGGCCCACTCCCATCGGAAGGTAGATCATGACCATCTCGAAGGCACACGCCCTCATCGTCCTCGCAGCCGCAGCTGCTCTCCCTCTCGCCGCCTGCGCTGATCCTACGGCGACCAGCTCGTCAACGAGCGGATCTGAGAGCACCTCCGCCGCGGCAACCACGGCCTCGTACGACGTGTCGAAGATCCCGACCGTCGACGAAATCGCCGCCCTGGTTCCCGACGAGGTCAAGGAGCGTGGCACACTGCGCAACGGCGCCTCCGCCGACTATGCACCCGCGGAGTTCCTCGGTGACGATTCGCAGACCCCTCAGGGATACGACGTCGATATCAACAAGGCGCTCGCCAAGGTCATGGGTCTGAACGAGGGAACCACGAACCACGCCGAGTTCCCGACCATCATTCCGGCGCTGGGCACGAAGTTTGACGTGGGCATTTCCTCCTTCACGATCACCTCCGAGCGCGAGCAGCAGGCAAACCTCATCTCCTACGTTGAGGTGGGCTCCGTCTACGGCGTCGCTGCTGGCAACCCGAAGAACTTCGATCCGACCGACCCGTGTGGCAAGACGATCGGCGTTCAGACCGGCACTGCGCAGGAAGACTACGCCACTGAGCTGTCGGAGAAGTGCGTTGCCGACGGCAAGGACAAGATCACGATCATGCCGCACGACCTGCAGACTGACATCGCTACGAAGGTCATCGGCGGCCAGTACGACGCAACCTTCGCTGATTCGACGGTGATCGGCTACACCGCAACCCAGTCGGATGGCAAGATCGAGCAGGTCGGCGACGTTGTCGAGTCCGCCCCGCAGGGCGTGGCCATCAACAAGAACGACGAGCAGCTGACGCAGGCCGTCCAGAAGGCTATGCAGTACCTGATGGACAACGGCTACCTGAAGGATATTCTGGCGACGTACGGCGCCGAGAACGCCGCACTGACCACCGCCGAGCTGAACCCGGCGACGAACGACTGAGGATCTCATGGCAACCATCAAAGACGGCGTTGTGCTGATCGACGCGAAACCAGTCCCCCGCCCGGGGAGGTGGGCGAGTGCAATCGTCGCAGCAATCCTTGCGGCAATGGCAGCCCACGCGCTGGTGACGAACGCAAACTTCCAGTGGCAGGTCGTGTTCCAGTGGCTGTTCTCGCGTTCGATCTTGCAGGGTGTGCTCTTCACGATCATCCTCACGATCCTCGCGATGGTGGTGGGCACCGCTCTTGCCATCACGATGGCGATCATGCGCCAGTCGGTGAATCCGGTCCTGCGCTGGGTGGCGATGGCCTACATCTGGTTCTTCCGTGGAACCCCTATCTACACGCAGTTGATTTTCTGGTCGCTGCTGCCCACGCTCTACCCGAAGCTCTCCTTCGGTGTGCCGTTCCTCGGCTCGCTGTGGGGTTGGGAGCTGACGTTTGATACCGCCACGTACTTCACGCCGTTCTGGATGGCGTTCATTGGTTTGGGGCTGAACGAGGGCGCGTACCTCGCGGAAATCATGCGTGCGGGCCTGCTGAGCGTCTCGAAGGGCCAGTGGGAGGCCGCCACCGCACTGGGAATGCCGCGCGGAACGATTTTCCGCCGCATCATCCTTCCTCAGGCAATGCGTGTGATCGTGCCTCCGATCGGCAACGAGACCATTTCGATGCTGAAGACGACCTCCTTGGTCTCGGCGATTCCCTTCACCCTCGAACTCACGTTCATTGCGCGTCAGCGTGGCCAGGCGACGTTCGCTCCCGTGCCGCTTCTGATCGCGGCTGCAATTTGGTACCTCGTCATCACGAGTCTCCTGATGTGGATTCAGTCCTTCATCGAGAAGTACTACGGCAAGGGCTTCGAGCGCCGCGACAACGCCGGCACTCACTCCCCCGCCACGTCATCTTCTTCCGATGAGGATGACGACGCCAAGGCAACCAAGCTCAAGTTTTTGGATGTGACACCATGACGACTACGACGCCCATGGTCTCCGTTCGCGGAGTCCACAAGTTCTTCGGCGACCTGCACGTCCTGCGGGGCATCGACCTGGATATCGCTTCCGGCGAGGTCTGCGTCATCCTTGGCCCCTCGGGTTCGGGCAAGTCGACGCTCCTGCGCTGCCTGAACATGCTCGAGGACATTAGCGCCGGCCGCGTGTACGTCGACGGTGAGCTGCTGGGCTATCGCGAGTATGCGGGCGGCGCGCTCTTCGAACGCCACGACAAGGAGATCGCTGCTCAGCGTTCTCGTATCGGCATGGTGTTCCAGCGCTTCAATCTCTTCCCGCACAAAACAGCGCTTGAAAATGTCATGGAGGCCCCCGTTCAGGTCCTCAAGCGTTCGAAGAGCGAGGCGCGCGCCCAGGCTCTCGAGCTGCTTGACCGCGTGGGACTGGCTGATCGCGCGGACCACTACCCTGCAGAGCTCTCGGGTGGTCAGCAACAGCGAGTGGCCATCGCCCGTGCGCTCGCCATGGATCCGGAGATCATGCTCTTTGATGAGCCGACCTCAGCGCTCGATCCCGAGCTCGTCGGTGAGGTGCTCCAGGTTATGCAGGACCTCGCCGCATCGGGCATGACGATGGCGGTTGTCACTCACGAGATCGGGTTCGCCCGCGAAGTCGCCGACCAGGTTGTCTTTATGGATGGTGGCGTCATCGTCGAGGCCGGAGCTCCCTCCGAGGTCATCGATAACCCGAAGTCTGAGCGAACCAAGGAGTTCTTCTCCAAGGTTCTGTGATCTTCTGACGACGAGGCCGGGGCTGGCGTGTTCCAGTCCCGGCCTTTGTCGTACCTGTCGCGAAACGACCGAGCTATCGTCGTCAGGTGAGGGTAACGAGATCCAGGTAGCTGTCGTCCCACAGGTCCTCATCCGCGTCGGGCAACAGTAGGACGCGCTCGGGGTTGAGCGCCGTGACAGCGCCAGGGTCGTGCGTGACGAGGATGACGGCGCCCTCGTAGTCGCGCAGGGCCGCAAGGATCTCCTCGCGCGACGCGGGGTCGAGGTTGTTAGTCGGTTCGTCGAGCAGCAGGACGTTCGCACCCGAGACGACGAGTGTTGCTAAAGCGAGGCGGGTCTTCTCACCGCCAGACAGCACGGACACGGGCTTTTCAACGTCGTCACCTTGGAAGAGGAACTGGCCGAGAATGTTGCGCACGTGGGTATCGTCGAGGGTCGGAGCGGCCTCGGCCATGTTTTCGCGGATCGTACGGTTCTCGTCAAGCGTCTCGTGCTCCTGGGCGTAGTAGCCGAGCTTGAGGCCGTGGCCGGGCACGACGCGGCCGGAGTCCGGCTCCTCGATACCCGACAGGAGCCGCAGCAGCGTCGTCTTGCCCGCGCCGTTGAGGCCGAGCACGACGACTTTGGAGCCGCGGTCGATCGCCAGATCCACGCCGGTGAACACTTCGAGAGAACCGTAGGACTTCGACAGTCCTTCAGCGGTGAGGGGAACGCGGCCCGACGGTGCCGGGTCGGGGAAACGTAGGCGCGCAACCTTGTCCTGGACGGTCTCTGAACCCGCCTGGGCGAAAAGCTCTTCGGCTCGGCGTAGCATCTGCTGTGCGGCGACGGCCTTCGTGGCCTTCGCGCGCATCTTCTCGCCCTGAGCCTTGAGGTGTTCGGCCTTCTTCAACGCGTTGGCGCGTTCCTTACGGCGACGGCGTTCGTCTTCCTCGCGCTGCTTGAGATAGGCCGACCAGCCGAGGTGATAGATGTCAATCTGTGCGCGGTTCGCATCAAGGTAGAAGACCTGGTTGACGGTGTCACCCAGCAGCTTGACGTCGTGAGAAATGATCATGACGCCGCCGGGGAACGTCTTGATCCAGTCGCGCAGCCAGACGATCGAATCGTGATCGAGGTGGTTCGTGGGTTCGTCTAGAAGCAGGACGTCCGCGTCGGAGAAGAGGACGCGGGCTAGCTCGACCCTGCGTCGTTGACCACCGGAGAGGGTATCGAGCGTCTGGTCGAGCACCCGGTCTTCGAGCCCCAGCGAGTGCGCGATCTGGGCTGCCTCGGCGTTGGCTGCCCAGCCGCCGGAGTTCGTAAACTGCTGGTCGAGCTTCACGTACCGTTCCATCGCGCGCTGCTGACGAGCGCCCTCGGTCGTTGACATCTCGTGTTCGGCCTTGCGGATACGGGCAATAATGGAGTCGATGCCGCGCACGGAGATGATGCGGTCGCGTGCCTTCATCGACGGATCACCCACGTGCGTGTCCTGCGCCAGGTAACCGACCGTCCCATTCGACGAGATAGTGCCGGTGTATTCGGCGGCCCCTCCGCGGTCGCCTTCGCCCGCGAGCAACCTCATCGTCGTCGTCTTACCCGCGCCGTTACGGCCAACGAGGCCGATACACATGCCTTTGTCGATACGGAAGCTCGCGTGGTTGACGAGCTCGCGGGGGCCGATGCGCAACGAGAAATCCTGGACGTTAATCACCCTCCAAGAGTAGAGGGAGGGGTGCGTGTGGGCGAATCAACCCGCCTGCGAGGCGGCGCTGTTGCGCATGATCACGCACGGAGCGGGCACAATGGGTGTCGGAATTAACCGATATCTACTCTGCTTTGCGAGGTTTCATCCAATGTCCGATAGCCCGGTCCCGTCTGGATCGGCGCGCCCCACGCGCGCCCTTGACATCGTCTCCGTCGCCTTCGTGGCGCTGCTGCTCATCTCGAATATCGCTGCAACCAAGGCGTTTATGGTCGGCACGTCCACGCACTACCTCATTTTCGACGGCGGCGCGATCCTCTTCCCGCTCACGTACATCATCGGCGATGTGCTCTCGGAAGTCTACGGATTTGCTCGGGCTAAGCGCGTCATCATCATGGGCTTCGTGGCCTCCCTGTTGGCCTCCCTCACGTTCTTCGTCGTGCAGTATCTGCCTCCCGCCCCAGATTACGAAAACCAGGACGCTTTTGCGGCGGTCCTCGGCGTCGTGTGGCGCGCGGTTCTGGCATCGCTCGTTGGCTACCTTGCTGGCCAGCTCCTCAACTCCTACGTGCTCGTGTGGATTCGTCGCCGCTGGGGCGCGAAGCACCTGTGGGCCCGCCTCATCGGCTCGACGATCGTCGGCGAGGCAGCAGACACCATCTTGTTCTGCACGATCCTCTCCTACGGCGAGATGTCGCTGGGCAATTTCATCAACTACACCGTCACCGGCTACTTCTACAAGGTGCTCCTTGAGGTCATTCTGCTCCCCCTGACGTACCCTGTCATCGCGGCCATTCGACGCACGGAGGGACTCCAGAAGGACGAGGTCTTCGACCGATGAACGACAACTGGCTGTCCGCTCCCCCTCCCGAGCAACTCACGCCTTTCGAGCCGCCGGCCTCGGAGGGAGCGCACCATCCCGATAGAGGCTTCACCATCGGGCACCGAATGGAATCCCACGGAGGCCTGGGACGCACCGGCATCATCCACACCGCGCACGGAACGATCGCGACCCCCGCGTTCATTCCCGTCGGCACGAAGGCCAACGTCAAGGCCCTCACGCCCGAGATGGTTCGCTCGCTGGGTGCTCAGGCCGTCCTCGCGAACGCCTACCACCTGTACCTGCAGCCGGGGTCCGACATCGTCGACGAGGCAGGCGGTTTCGGTCAGTTCATGAACTGGTCTGGCCCCACCTACACCGATTCGGGTGGCTTCCAGGTCCTGTCTCTTGGAGCCGGCTTTAAGAAGGTTCTGTCGCAGGAGTTCTCCGGTCAGGCCGACCCGACCGACCCGAAGGTCCAGATGCAGGCCATCAAGGCATCGAACGCGGTCGTCGACAACGATGGCGTGATCTTCTCCAGCCACATCGACGGGACGAAGCACCGCTTCAACCCCGAGGTGTCGATGGGAATCCAGCACCAGCTCGGCTCCGACATCATGTTCGCGTTCGATGAGCTCACGAGCCTCCTCCACCCGCGTTCCTACCAGGAGGAATCCCTCGAGCGCACCCACGCGTGGGCAGCCCGATGCCTCGCCGAGCACAAACGCCTGACGGAAGAACGCTCTCACAAGCCGTATCAGCAGCTGTGGGGTGTCATCCAGGGTGCTCAGTGGGAGGACCTGCGCCGCCAGGCGGCGCGCACGATGGCGGGCATGGAGGTCGACGGCCAACGCTTCGACGGGTTCGGAGTTGGTGGCGCACTCGAGAAGGAGAACCTCGGCACAATCGTCTCGTGGGTGTGCGAGGAGCTGGGCGAGGATCGTCCCCGCCACCTCCTGGGTATTTCTGAGCCTGAGGACCTGTTCGCGGGCGTCGCAGCCGGTGCTGACACCTTCGACTGCGTCAATCCGTCGCGCGTCGCGCGTAACGCCGCGATCTACACGCCGGACGGGCGTTTCAACATCACGAACGCACGCTTCAAGCGGGATTTCACGCCGCTCGTCGAGGGTTGCGGATGCTACACCTGCACGCACTACACCCGCG
>CATYYP010000091.1 GCA_958415245.1 Schaalia odontolytica
CCATCATCGGATGATCAATAGGAGAACCCCATGGATTCCCTCAATGACATGACACTTGCGCAGCTGGATCCTGAGATTCAGGCCGTTCTGGACGCCGAGCTTGGTCGCCAGCGTGACACTCTCGAGATGATCGCCTCGGAGAACTTTGTCCCGCGCGCCGTCCTCGAGGCGCAGGGCTCGGTCCTGACTAATAAGTACGCCGAGGGCTACCCGGGCCGCCGCTACTACGGTGGCTGCGAGTTTGTGGATGTCGCAGAGTCCCTCGCCATCGAGCGTGCAAAGCAGGTTTTCGGCGGCGACTACGTGAACGTTCAGCCCCACGCGGGCGCTCAGGCTAACGCAGCCGCCCTCATGGCTATGGCGAACGTTGGCGACCCGATCCTCGGCCTATCGCTGGCTCACGGCGGTCACCTGACTCACGGCATGCGCCTGAACTTCTCGGGTAAGAACTACAAGGCCGTCGCCTACGAGGTCGACCGCGAGACCATGCGCATCGAGCCCGAGAAGGTTCGTGAAGCTGCCCTCGCGGAGCGTCCGCGCGTCATCATCGCCGGCTGGTCCGCCTACCCGCGTCACCTTGACTTCCAGGCCTTCCGCGACATCGCGGACGAGGTCGGTGCCGCCCTCTGGGTGGATATGGCTCACTTCGCAGGCCTCGTGGCCGCGGGCCTGCACCCGAACCCCGTCCCCTTCGCTGACGTGGTGACGACGACGGTCCACAAGACCCTGGGTGGTCCTCGTTCCGGCATGATCCTGTCCTCGCGCGGCGAGCAGTGGGGCAAGAAGCTGAACTCTTCGGTGTTCCCCGGACAGCAGGGTGGCCCCCTCATGCATGTGATCGCCGCGAAGGCCATCGCCATGAAGGTCGCGCAGACCGACGAATTCAAGGACCGCCAGCGCCGCACCCTCGAGGGCGCGCAGATCATTGCTGAGCGCCTGGGCGCTGACGACGCGAAGAAGGCCGGTATCAAGCTGGTCACGGGCTGCACCGACGTGCACCTCGTCCTCGTCGACCTGGTCGACTCCGAGCTCAACGGTCAGCAGGCCGAGGATCTGCTGCACGAGGTCGGTATTACCGTCAATCGAAACGCCGTTCCCTTCGATCCCCGTCCGCCGGCCGTCACCTCGGGCCTGCGCATCGGCACCCCCGCCCTCGCGACGCGTGGCTTCGACGCCGAGGACTTTGCCGAGGTTGCGGACATCATCGGCACGACCCTGTCCCAGGGCGCGTCCGGCGGCAACGTTGAGGTGGACGCCCTGCGCGCCCGCGTCAAGAAGCTGACGGACAAGCACCCCCTGTACGCCGGGCTCTGATCGTGAGGGCTCCCTGGGAGGGCCCCGCCGGGGTCCTGGATGGCAAGGCGACCGCTGCCGCTATTAAGGCGGAGCTGAAGGAGCGTGTCGATCGTCTGCGCGAGGCCGGGGTCGTCCCGGGCCTCGGCACGATCCTTGTGGGAGAGGACCCCGGGTCCGTCGCCTACGTTGCCGGCAAGCACCGTGATTGCGCGCAGATCGGCGCCGAGTCGATCCGCGTGGACCTGCCCGCTGACGCGACGCAGGAACAGGTGGAGGCCGCGATTGATCAGCTCAACGCGGACCCCGCCTGTACGGGCTACATCGTGCAGCTGCCGCTGCCGCGTGGAATCGATACGAACGCCGTTCTGGAGCGTATCGACCCTGCGAAGGACGCTGACGGCCTGCATCCGATGAACCTCGGACGCCTCGTGCTGCGAGGCTCGGGTCCCATCGACTCGCCCCTGCCGTGCACGCCGCGCGCGGTCATCGAGCTCATGGAACGCCATGGGATCGACCTGGCCGGCAAGAACGTGTGCGTCATCGGTCGAGGCGTGACCGTGGGCCGTTCGATCGGCCTGCTGCTCATGCGCAAGGAAGTGAACGCGACGGTCGACGTGTGCCACACGGGCACGACCGACCTGGCTGATCATGTGCGTCGTGCGGACGTCATCGTGGCCGCGGCGGGTTCCGCTGGGATCATCACCCGCGACATGGTGGCTCCCGGCGCCATCGTCCTCGACGTCGGCGTGAGCCGCGTGCAGGGCGAGGATGGCAAGGCTCGACTGATGGGTGACGTCGCGGATGGCGTCGATGAGGTGGCCAGCTGGCTTAGTCCCAACCCCGGCGGCGTTGGCCCGATGACGCGGGCCCTCCTCGTGACGAACGTCGTCGAGGCGGCCGAACGCCAGGCGGGAATCAGCGCGAACTGACAGGCGCGTGTGGCCTCGGCAAACGCGGAGGTTGTGCGCGAACGAAGAGGTGGCGCGGTGAGGATGTCCATTCCTCGCCGCGCCTCCTCGTTCCTCTAGACTGAAGAAAACTCGCGTAAGGAGAAAACGATGACTCTGACGGTGACCACCGTGAACCTGAACGGCATCCGCGCCGCCCACAAGCGTGGCTTCCTCGACTGGCTGGAGGCAAGCGACACGGACGTGCTGCTTATGCAGGAGGTGCGCGCGCCCGAGGAGATCTCCCGCGAGATCATGGGCGAGGCCTGGGAGAGCGTGTGGGTTCCCTGCCGCATCAAGGGTCGCGCGGGCGTGGGCGTGGCGGTGCGCCGTGGGCGCGCGGTCATGGAAGGCGAGCCTCGCCTGATTCTCGATGACGCTGAGACGGACGTGGATTCGGGTCGCTGGCTCGAGGCCGTCGTGCGTCCCGAGGGCGGTGGCACCCCCGTGCGAGTCGTCTCTGCGTACTTCCATTCGGGCGAGAAGGACACTCCCAAGCAGGAGGCCAAGATGGCGCACCTGCCCCGCATCGGCGCGCGCATGGCCGAGCTGCTCGCCGAGGAGGCCGCTGGTGGCATCTCCTCGCTCGTGTGCGGCGACTTCAACGTCGTTCGCTCGGAGGCCGACATCAAGAACTGGAAGCCGAACCACAACAAGCGCGCGGGCGTCCTCGACGAGGAGATCGCCTTCCTCAACCAGTGGGTGGAGGAGGGGTGGCGCGATACCGTGCGCGACCTGGCCGGCGATGTGCAGGGCCCCTACTCGTGGTGGTCATGGCGCGGTCAGGCCTTCGTCAACAACGCGGGCTGGCGCATCGACTATCAGTACGCGACGCCTGCCCTGAGCGAGTGCGCGCGTTCCTTCGAGATCGGCCGCGCCGACGAGTACGCGGAGCGCTTCTCGGATCACGCGCCGGTCTCCGTGACCTACGAGATCTGACATTTCAACGACGAGGCAGTGGCCTGGGAATGCTCCCTGGCCACGGCCTTTCGTGTGTGTGCTGAGGGACCCGTGGATGGCCGGTGCGTTCGGCGCCCGGGCACCAGCGTGCGCAGACCTGGTGGCAGGGAATCAGTGCCCGGAGGCGTCGAAGTCGAACAGTGCCATCGAGGAGTAGATGCCCGAGGGGTCGATGCGGTCCAGCCGGAAACCGGGAACGATCCACGAGGCCTCGACGGTTGCGCCGATGTCGAGTGCCATGTCCAGGGCGACGTCGTCCACGTCCTGCGCCAGAGTCACGTGAGGGTGATACGGAAAGCGCGTCTCGTGGTCGAGGGGGCCGGAGCGGATCTCCTCGGCGAGATCCGTGCAGTCGGAGGCACCTTCGGTCAGCGTCATGAAGGCGACGTTGGAGATGGGGCGGAAGGAATCGGTGCCCGACAGGGTGACGCGGAAGGGGGAGTGCCTCGAGGCAATGGAGCGCAGGTGGGCGATGACTTCGGCGCGAGCCTCGCGCGCGACGGGGATGGGTGGCATTAGCGTGATGTGCGCGGGGATGCGTGATCCTGCAAGGTCTCCCAGGCGAAGGCGTAGGTCGGTGAGCTGTGTGACCCACGGTTCGGGGATCGCGACGACGACGCCGAGCCAGTCCTGGCCGGGGAGTCGTTGGGGGAGGAACATGGGGCCTGCCTGTGTCGCGGATACGGTGGCTCCACTGTACCGGGTGTCGGGGCGGGTTCGATGAGGCCGTAGCGCTTGAAGGGTGTGAGGGCGTTCACGTAGCCTTGGGGAAGTGAGACCAAGGAGGATCTTGTGACTGATCTCGTGTGGGCCGACGCCGCTACTCCTGATGAAGGGGCCGCGCAGGCCGCAGACCTGTTCCGTGACGCGTTTGGCTATGAGCCTCGGGGCGTGTGGAGCGCGCCCGGGCGCGTCAATATCATCGGCGAGCACGTGGACTACAACGGTGGTCCGTGCGTTCCGATCGCGCTGCCGCACCGCGCCTACGTGGCGCTCTCGCCACGTGGGGATCGGACGATTCGCCTGATTTCGCCGCAGACGCGCGAGGCGATCGACGTCCTCGATCTCGACGTGATCGGCCCGAAGGGGACACCCGGCGAGGTGACGAACCACTGGACCGCTTATCTTGCGGGCGTCGCGTGGGCCCTCGAGCAGGCGGGATACGGGCCGCTGCCCGGTTTTGACGCGGCTCTGTGGTCGTGCGTGCCCTTGGGAGGTGGCCTGTCGTCGAGTGCCGCGCTCGAGTGTGCGACGGCGGTCGCCCTCGACGAGGTGTGCTCGCTGGGTCTTGCGGGCACGATCGAGGCCCCCAACGACGAGGGGCGCAAGGTGCTCGTGGATGCCGCGCGCGCCGCGGAAAACCAGGTGGCGGGCGCAAACACGGGTGGCCTGGACCAGACGGCGTCCCTGCGTTGCAGTCAGGGCCATGCGCTGGCCCTCGACTGCCGTGACATGTCGACGCGCCAGGTTCCCTTCGACCTGAGCGCGGTCGGTCTCGAGCTTCTCGTCATCGATACGCGCGCCAAGCATTCGCTGGCGGACGGCCAGTACGGGTCGCGCCGTGCGGACTGCGAGGAGTCGGCGCGCATCCTGGGAGTGGGCCAGCTCGTCGACGTGGAGAACCTGGACGAGGCCACGGCCGCGCTGGGTAATGAGCGCCTGGCCGCCCGCACACGCCACGTCGTCTCCGAAATCGCGCGCACGCGCGCCTTCATTGAGCTCCTCGACGAGGGGCCGCTCGAGGGGACGCGACTGGCGGTCGCGGGCGCTCTCCTGAACGATTCGCACGATTCGCTGCGCGACGACTACGAGGTCTCCTGCGAGGAGCTGGATGTGGCCGTGGAGGCTGCCCGCGCTGCGGGTGCGCACGGCGCACGCATGACGGGCGGCGGCTTCGGCGGCAGTGCGATCGCGCTCGTCGACGCGGATGCGGTGACCGGCGTGGCCCAGGCCGTCGCGGCCGCCTACGCGGAGCGAGGCTGGGAGCCTCCCCACTTCATCCGATCCCTCCCGGGAGCTCCCGCCGGACGCCTGGACTGAGCGATCTGAGACAATCCGAGGGGCCGGTGCTTCAGCATTTGAAGCACCGGCCCCGGCCTCGTTACACTGAGGACCAGCAGACACGAGGGAAGGACATTCCGATGGGGATCAGCAAACGAGCATGGCAGGTAGCGGGCGCGGCAGCCGGCGGCGCGAGCCTCTTCGGCGGCGGCCTGGCGATTGGGCGCCTCCTGCGGCTGGATTCCCAGCGCGGTGACTACCGCAAGGCCTGGGAAGATCACAACCTGGCGACCCTCGACCGACTCCGCGAGCTCGACGAGCATCCCGAGGATGAGCGTCCCTACCTCATCGTCTCCCTCGGCGACTCGTCCGTACAGGGCATGGGAGCCTCGCGCATCACCGAGTCCTACCCGGCGCGCCTCGCCTCCGCGATCAATGCCCAGCTGGACCGCGAGGTCCTGCTGCTCAACCTCTCCCTGTCGGGCGCGACCATCGAATCTGTCGAACTCACGCAGATCCCGCAGATGCGCGGCCTGGGCCTCCTGGACGGCCCCTACAGCCCCGACCTGGTCACGCTGACCATCGGCGGCAACGACGTGATGGCCGAGGACATGGCCCCCGGGCAGTTTGAGGAGCGCCTGCGCCGCGTTCTCGCCTCCCTGCCTGCCGATGCCCTGGTGTCCACCATCCCCTCCTTCGGCATCATGCCGCAGGAAAGCCGTGCGCAGGACATGTCCGACCGCGTCGGTGCCGCGGTCGCCGACAGCACCGCTCACCTGGTCGACCTGCGTTCTCTCACCCAGGAATACTCGCTGCCGACGTACACCTTCGCCTACCACGCCGCGGACTTCTTCCACCCCAACTCGGCTGCCTACGCCAAGTGGGCACAGCTCTTCGCCGACGCGTGGGCCACGTCTCGACGTGAGGCAGCCCCCGTCGTCGAGGATGCCCCCCAGTGGGACATGCTCTCGGCGCGGGTGGCACAATCGGAGTATGACGACTGACGGACCGTGGCTCGTCGTCGGGTTAGGTAACCCCGGCGCGCAGTATGCCTCCACCAGACACAACGTCGGGTACTTGACCCTCGACGTGCTCGCCTCGCGCGGTGGTGCGACCCTGACCTCGCACCGCTCGCGCACGCACACCGCCGACGTTCGCTTAGGGATCGGCCCCGGCGGCGTGCCTGGACCCCGAGTGATTCTCGCGCGCTCCGACAGCTACATGAACACCTCCGGTGGGCCGATCAGCGCGCTCGCCACTTTCCACAAGATCGAGCCCGCGCGCATCCTCGTTATCCACGACGACATGGACCTGCCCGCGCACACGCTGCGCCTCAAGGTCGGTGGGGGAGAAGGCGGCCATAACGGCCTGAAGTCCCTCAGCCAGCACCTGGGCACGCGCGACTACGCGCGCCTACGCATCGGCGTGGGGCGCCCGCCGGGGCGCATGGATCCCGCCGACTACGTGCTCGCCACCCTGCCTTCCAAGGAACGCCCCGACTGGGACGTGACCTTCGAGCAGGCCGCCGACGTCGTCGAAGACATCGTGACCAAGGGATTCGCCCCCACCCAGATGGCCCTGCACACCGGGTCCTGAACAAGGTGGTGCCCCGCGTGGGGCACCACCGCGCACTCTCACCGCGAAAGGCAGCGCGTGCTACTCACCGGACTCCTCCCGGATATTTCCACCGATCCCGCGATCGAGACGGCCACCGACTCCATCGAGGCGGGCCGTTCGGGCGCAATCGTCGCCCCCGTCGGCATTCGACCGCCCCTCCTTGCCGCCGTCGCCTCGCGCGCGGCCAGACCCCTTGTGGTCCTCACCGCCACCGGGCGCGACGCCGAGACGCTGACGAACGCCCTGGCCTCGTGGATCCCGGGCGTCGCCATGCTGCCCGCGTGGGAGACCCTGCCCCACGAGCGCCTCTCGCCCCAGGTCGACACGATGGCGCGGCGCATCGCCGTCCTGCGTCGCCTCGTCCACCCGATCACGGGAGACGACAGCGCCGGGCCGATGTCGGTCCTCGTCGTCCCCATCCGCGCCTTCCTCCAGCCGATCATCTCCGGCCTGGCGGACCTCGAACCCGTGCGCGTGCGCACCGGCGACATTCTCGACCTCACCGAGACCACGAACCGCCTGGCCGAGCTGGGCTACGAGCGCGTCGACATGGTCGAAGGCCGCGGCCAGATGAGCGTGCGCGGCGGCATCCTTGACGTCTTCCCGCCCCAGGAACCCCACCCG
>CATYYP010000092.1 GCA_958415245.1 Schaalia odontolytica
CCATCCTGGCTCTCATCGTCGCGATCCCCCTGGGCGTGTGGCAGGCCGTCAAGAGAAATAAAGCACCCGATTACATCGTGACGATCGCGTGTCTGCTGGCCTACTCGACGCCGATCTTCTTCGCGGGCCTGCTCCTCATCGTCCTCTTCTCCCAGGTGTGGCCGATCCTGCCCAACGATGCTCCGCAGGGCGAGGCCCTGTCGGTCATGTGGGAACAGTGGGATCACCTGGTTCTGCCTGTGTGTGCCCTGTCGATCGGCACGATTGCCGCCTACGCGCGCTACGTGCGCTCCTCGATGGTGGATAACCTCAACGAGCAGTACGTGCGTACCGCTCGCGCGAAGGGCCTGTCGGAGTTCCGCGTCGTCTTCGTTCACACGCTGCGCAACGCCATGTTCCCCGTCATCACGATGATCGGCCTGTACATCCCCGCGATGTTCTGTGGCGCCCTGGTTATCGAGACGCTCTTCAACTTCAACGGCATGGGCTACCTGTACTACCAGGCGACCGGCAGGCGCGACTACCCGATTCTCCTCGGCGTCGCCCTGATCGTCTCCTTCGCGACCGTCATCGGCGCGCTCCTGGCAGACTTCCTCTATGCCCTCGCTGATCCCCGTATCCGACTGGCAGGACGTGCCAAATGACCACCGCAACCGCACCCATCGCCGCGCCGGCCAAGGCGCGCACCGCCCGCAAGTCGACGAAGCTGCAGGGCCTGCAGGTCTTCATGGAGAACAAGCTCGCCGTCTTCGGCGTGTGCCTCATCCTCATCCTGATGGCTTTCTCCTTCATCGGCCCGATGTTCTACGTGACCGACCAGATCCACACGGACCTGTCGAACTCGGCCCTACCGCCCTCTGCCGAGCACCCGCTCGGCACAGACATGGTCGGTTACGACCAGCTCGGACGCCTCATGAAGGGCGGCCAGACCTCGATCATCGTCGGCCTGTTCGCCGGTATCTTCGCCACCACGATCGGCACGCTGTACGGCGCGATCGCCGGGTTCGTGGGCGGCTGGATCGACGCGATCATGATGCGCCTCGTTGACGCGCTCATGTCCGTGCCCGTCCTGTTCCTCTTCATGCTGATCGCCACGATGATCCCGCCGACCGTCCCGGTCCTCATCATCATCATGTCGGCTCTGTCCTGGCTGGGTACATCCCGATTGATTCGAGGCGAGGCCCTGTCCCTGCGCACGCGCGAGTACGTCGTCGCGATGCGCGGCATGGGCGGCTCGATGCCCCGAGCGATCCGGACACACATCGTCCGAAACACGATCGGCACCGTCATCGTCAACGCGACCTTCCAGGTCGCAGACGCCGTCCTCTACGTCGCCTACCTGTCGTTCCTCGGCCTGGGCGCGCAGCCTCCCGCCACTGACTGGGGTGCCATGCTCTCCAACAGCCAGTCGCACGTCTACTCGGGCAACTGGTGGCTGCTCTACCCGCCGGGCGTCCTCATCATCCTCCTGGTCCTGTCGTTCAACTTCATTGGCGACGGCCTGCGTGACGCCTTCGAAGTTCGACTGCGCAAGAGGTGAGCACTGAACTATGAATACTCCACTCCTTCAGATCAAAGATCTGCACACCGATATTGAGATCCGCAACGGCGTTGTTCGCGCCCTCTCGGGTGTCGACCTGCACGTGAACCCGGGCGAGACCCTGGGCATCGTGGGCGAGTCCGGATCGGGCAAGACCATGACAGCCCTGTCCCTCATGGGTCTGCTCCCCCAGGGCGGCAAGGTCTCCTCCGGCTCGATCATCCTCGACGGCCAGGACCTGACGAAGATGCCGCTGCACCTGAAGCGCAAGATGCGTGGCACCAAGGTCGGCATGATCTTCCAGGATCCGCTGACCTCCCTGAACCCGACTATGAAGATCGGCCTTCAGGTGTGCGAGCCGCTGCGCGTGCACGAGAAGCTCTCGAAGAGGGAAGCCCTCGCGCGCGCCGTCGAGATCCTCAAGCGCGTCGGCATGCCTCGCCCCGAGGTTGTCATCAACAACTACCCGCACCAGCTCTCGGGCGGCATGCGCCAGCGCGTCATGATCGCCATGGCCCTCGTGTGCAAGCCGCGTATTCTCATCGCGGACGAGCCGACGACGGCCCTGGATGTCACGACGCAGATGCAGATCCTCGACCTCATCGATGAGCTGCGCGACGAGTACAAGATGGGCGTCATCCTCATCACCCACGACCTGGGTGTTGTGGCCGGCCACACCGACCGTGTCGCCGTCATGTACGCCGGCCGTATCGTCGAAACCGCGCCGACGAAGACGCTGTTCACCGAGCCGAAGCACCGCTACACGAGCTCGCTGATGGCGGCTCTGCCCGAGCGCGCCCTCGCAGCAGGCACCAAGCTCTTTTCGATTCCGGGCGCTCCCCCATCGCTGACCAACCTGCCGAAGGGATGCCGCTTCGCGGCCCGCTGCCTGTGGGCCACCGACGAGTGCCTCGCCGACTACCCGTCCCTGAGCGGGGACGAAAACCACACCTTCTCCTGCTTCCACCCGGTGCAGGAGGGCGACGAGTCGCCCGCGGTCCTCCAGGCCATGATGGATTCCGGCACGGCCGAGGACGCGGTCGACGCCTCCGGGCAGATCTCCCACGAGGTACTCCTCGACGTCAAGGAGGCCTCGCGCGTGTACGAGTCGTCAGGCTCCGGCTTCTTCAAGCGCGATAAGGGTGTCGTTTCCGCCGTCGACCGTGTGTCCATCACGGTCAACAAGGGCGAGACCTACGGCCTCGTCGGCGAGTCCGGCTGCGGCAAGTCCACCGTTGGCCGCCTCATCGCCGGCCTCGAGCGCCCGTCGGGCGGTGCCATCGAACTCGATGGACGCGACCTGGCCACGCTCAAGGGACGCGACGCTGTGCGCATCCACCGCGACGTGCAGATGATGTTCCAGGACTCCTACGCGGCAATGGACCCGCGCATGCGCATCGACCAAATCCTGGCCGAGCCCATGAGCATCCAGAAGACCGGCAACGCTCGCCAGATCGCCGGGCGCATCATGGAGATCCTCGAGCAGGTCGGCCTGACCGAAGAGGTCCTGGACCGCTACCCGCACGAGTTCTCGGGCGGTCAGCTCCAACGCCTCGGCTTCGCCCGTTCGCTGACCCTGGCTCCCGACCTGATCGTAGCCGACGAGCCCGTCTCGGCGCTTGACGTCTCCGTCCAGGCGCAGGTCCTCAACCTCATGAAGGACCTGCAGCAGGAGCTCGGCCTGTCCTACCTGTTCATCAGCCACGACCTGGCGGTCGTTCAGTACATGGCCGATCGCATCGGCGTCATGTACCTGGGCCGCATCGTCGAGGAAGGCCCCGCGCACGAGGTCGTCAAGAACCCGAAGCACCCCTACACGAAGGCACTCATCGACTCGATCCCCGTGCCGGACCCCGAGTTCAAGCACGACGAGAGCGCCATCAAGCTCACCGGCGAGCCGCCGAGCGCCGTCAACCCGCCCGAGGGTTGCCGCTTCCGCCCGCGCTGCCCGTTCGCTGGCGAGGAGTGCAAGGTGCAGCCCATGCTCACGGACGAGACGCACCGCGTGGCGTGCCACCACCCGCTCTTGACGCTGAGCGTCAAGGAAGAGGTGAACGCCTAACACACACGTTCATGCGAACTCCATGCGTTACCCCCGGCCCGCTGATGCGAGCCGGGGGCAACGTTATGCGCGATAGCTAAGTCGACGGGCCGCTATGCGCGTCTGAGGGGCGCAGGGCGCGTCTGCGGGGCGCAGGGCTGCGTCGCCCTCCTGGTGCCCATCGCGGCCCGTACGAGGCCTCTCCGCATCATTGGCGGTATCTGGCCGTAGAGACGCGTGTGGGGCACGACCACTCGGTCGTGCCCCACAGGCTATTCGCTAGTGTCAGCGCGTCACTTGGAGACGGCCTTCTTCAGCGTGGAGCCAGCGGAGAGCTTCACACCGTAGCCAGCGGGGATCTTGATCTCTTCGCCGGTGCGGGGGTTACGGCCGGTGCGGGCGGCGCGCTCAACACGCTCGACGGAGAGCAGACCGGTCACCTTGACGGCCTCGCCCTTAGCCAGGGACTCAACGAGGACGGCCTGGAAGGCGGCCAGGGCCTCGTCGGCCTTCGCCTTGGTCAGGTCGGCACGTTCGGCAATCTGAGCGACAAGCTCGGTACGGTTCACGGACATTGAGAAACCTCATTCCTGTTCGTTCTTGGTTACCACTGTCGTGGCCACGAATGACACACTACGAAATCTTTGGCGATTTTGCCGACTTTAGGGCCAGATTTCGCGGATTTCACGAAAATATCTCGTTTTTTTGCTCAAAAACCGTCGATTCTGTGCGACAGATCACTCAAACTTGCCGAGTGGTTGCAATTCTGCGGAACTCAAATGCGCCGCCACCGGCACGTTTTTCGGTAACAGGAACTTCGCCCCACACCAGGGGCGCACCCCTCTCATTAGACCTGACAAACATCGACGACCGACACACAAAAGGGCGGGGAGCGACCGTATGGCCACTCCCCGCCCTGATGAGAAGCTTCGCGATACCTCAGGCGGAGGCGCGCTGCTTGTTCCAGACGTCGAAGGCGACGGCCAGGAGCAGGACGGCTCCCTTGACGATCTGCTGGGTGGAGGTCGAGGCACCCATGAGCTGCATGCCGTTAGACATGACGGCCATGATGAGGCCACCGATGAGGGCGCCGGACAGGCGTCCGATACCGCCGGTCGTCGACGCACCACCGATGAAGCAGGCGGCGATGGCGTCGAGCTCGAACATGTTGCCGGCAGAGGGCTGCGCGCCGTTCATTCGCGCCGAGTAGACGACGCCCGCAACACCCGCAAGGAAGCCCATGTTGACATAGCACCAGAAGGTGACCTTCTTGACGTTGATACCGGACAGCGCGGCGGCGGACTTGTTACCACCGATCGCGTACACATCGCGGCCGAACATCGTCGAGGAGGCCAGGGTTCCGAAGACGAGAACGAGGATCGCCAGGAGGATCAGCACGATGGGCAGGCCACGCTCGGTGGAGAGCTTGTACGCGAACCACATGACGACAACGGCGGTGACGACGATCTTCGCGACGAACAGCCACATCGCCTCAACCGCCTGGTTGTAGGAGATGCGTGCACGGCGGGTGCGCACCTGCTGGTAGGCGAATCCTGCCACACCGATGCCGAAGATCACCAGGGTGAAGACGTCGAAGCCATTACCGCCCAGGAGGCCGTTGAGGAAGCCGTTGGCGATGTTGTAGTAGCCCTTGGGGAAGGGCGAAAGCGAGACGTTGTCGAGAACCTGATAGGTCAGGCCACGGAACAGAAGCATGCCGGCCAGCGTGACGATGAAGCCGGGGATGCCCACGTAGGCGACCCAGAAACCCTGGAACGCACCGATCAGGATGCCCATGACGAGGGCGGCGACGACACCAACCCACCATGGGTAGCCCTGCTTGATGACGAGAACGCCACTGAGGGCACCGGTCACGGCCACGACCGAGCCGACGGAGAGGTCGATCTGGGCCAGGACGATGACGAAGAGCATGCCGATCGCGAGGATCAGGATGTAGGAGTACTGCAGAACGATGTTCGTCAGGTTGCCCGACGAGAGGAAGGTGTCGGGGTTGAACGCCCAGAAGAGGACGACGATGGCGATGAACGCGATGAAGATGCCGCCCTGACGCAGGTTGGCCTTCAGCGTGTCAACCAGGCTGATTTCGGCGGTCATTTCTGGTCCTCCCTTGCGGGTTCGATAGTCATGAGTTCCATGAGGTTTTCCTGGGTGGCGTCTTCGGCCTTGACCTCGCCGGTGATGCGACCGTACGCCAGGGTGTAGATGCGGTCCGAGACGCCGAGGACTTCCTCGAGCTCGGAGGAGATGACGATGACGGCCTTGCCTTCTTCGACCATCTTGTTGATGAGTGTGTAGATCTCGAACTTCGCGCCGACGTCGATGCCGCGCGTAGGTTCGTCGAGGATGAGGACGTCTGCGTCCGTGTAGAGCCACTTGGACAGAACGACCTTCTGCTGGTTGCCGCCCGACAGCGAGCCGGTGTTTTGGAGGACCGAGTTGGAGCGGATGTTCATCCGTTCCTTGTAGTCGGCGGCGACCGCCAGTTCCTTGTGCCCGTCGACGAGGCCTCGGCGCGAGAGCTTGAACAGGCCTGCGGTGGCCACGTTATGCCGGATGTCGTCGATGAGGTTGAGACCGTACTGCTTGCGGTCCTCGGTCGCGTATGCGATGCCGTGCTTGATCGCGTCCGAGACGGTCTTGATCTTAATCTCTTTACCGTCCTTGAAGAGCTTGCCCGAGATACGCGTACCGAAGGAGCGGCCGAAGATACTCATCGCGAGCTCGGTACGTCCGGCACCCATGAGGCCGGCAATGCCGACGACCTCGCCATGACGCACGTTGAAGGAAGCCCCGGAGATCACGACGCGCCCTGCCTGGGACGGGTGGTAGACGGTCCAGTCCTCCACGCGGAAGACCTCCTCGCCGATCTCCACGTTGCGCTCGGGGTAGCGCTGGGTAAGATCGCGGCCGACCATGAGCGAGATGATCTTGCCCTGCGTAGAGGCGGGGTCCTTCATGTCGATCGTCTCGATGGTCTGGCCGTCGCGCAGGATCGTCGTGCGGTCGGCGATCTCGGCGATCTCTCCGAGCTTGTGGGAGATGATGACAATGGCCACGCCCTGGTCGCGCAGGCTGCGCACGAGGTCGAGGAGCTGGGCCGAGTCGTTGTCGTTGAGGGCGGCGGTGGGCTCGTCCAGGATCAGCAGGCGCACGTCCTTGGACAGCGCCTTGCCGATCTCGATGAGCTGCTGCTTGCCCACGCCGAGCGTGCCGACCTGGGTCGTCACGTTTTCCTTCAGGCCGACCTTTTCCAGGACCTTTTCGGCGCGGTGGTTGACCTCATGCCAGTCGATGAGGCCGAGCTTTCGGGGCTTCTCAGCGCCCAGGAAGATGTTTTCCGCGATCGACAGGTAGGGAACGAGGGCCAGCTCCTGGTGAATGATGCCAATGCCGAGCGCCTCGGAGTCCTTGATGGAGCGGAATTGGACTTCCTTGCCATCGAAGATGATGGTGCCGTCGTACTGCCCGTGGGGGTAGACGCCGGAGAGAACCTTCATAAGGGTGGACTTGCCGGCACCGTTTTCGCCGCACAGGGCGTGAACTTCACCGGGGCGGACATCAAGGTTGACGTGCTTGAGGACGGGCACGCCATTGAAGCCTTTGTCGATGTCACGCATTTCCAAAATGTTCTGCGTCATGTTTGCATTCCTCGAATCGGAAGGGGT
>CATYYP010000093.1 GCA_958415245.1 Schaalia odontolytica
GCGCGGAGTCGCTCAAGGAGGCGGATCTGATTATCATTCCGGCGCTCGCTGCATCCGCGGACGGGACTCGCCTCGGCCAGGGAGGCGGCTGGTACGACCGCGCGCTCACGCACCGCTCCCCCGGCGTCCCGGTCGTTGCGGCGATTTTCGACGACGAGGTACTGGAAGCCGGGATAATTCCTGCGGAGCCTCACGACATCCCCATTGACGTGATCGTGACGCCGACACGCACAATCGCAACAAACGTCCGTTAGGCCTTTTTCCGCGTTTTTCCCGTTAGCCGCAACACCAACGGCCGTTTGTCACACACCTCTCACAGCAGACTTTTCGGCCTAAATCCGCACCTCACTGACCGAATTACAAAAAGTGCGACGAACATTACCCTCTAAGTACTGTTCATATGACAAAAGTCCCCACTAGTGTTTTCAACGGTAAACGAGCGCCGACACGGCGCGCGCTCCCCGGCGGCACAGAGCCGCCACGCCGAGATACTTCGGCGATTCAGACTTGCCGGCCCGGCCGGCCTCATTCAACACAGGAGAAGCCATGCTCAAGGGTTTCAAGGACTTCATCTCTCGCGGTAACGTCGTCGAGCTCGCCGTCGGTGTCATCATCGGTGCCGCCTTCAAGAACATCGTCGACGCCCTGGTCGACGGCATCATCAACCCGCTGATCGCGGCTGTCATCGGCAAGCCCGATTTCTCGGACGCCTTCATCCTCACCCTGAACGGTACCGACGTGAAGTTCGGCCTGCTGATCACCGCCGTCATCAACTTCCTCCTCATGGCCCTCGCTATTTACTTCTGCATCGTGATGCCCATGAATGCCCTCAACAACCGCCGCAAGAAGGATGAGGAGCCCGCCGAGGAAGAGGCCTCCGACGAGGTCAAGCTCCTCACGGAGATCCGCGACGCCCTCGCCCAGGGCACGCCGCGCCACTGAGCATCTGATCCCTCCTTGTGAGGGACGAAGGCGGGGCCGATGCGATTGCATCGGCCCCGCCTTTTTGCATCAGTACAACACGAGAGCGCCGCTCCAGCGAAGAACACTCGCGCTGACGCACCAGCCCCTACGCCCGCGCCTGAGCGTGCGGCGGCACGTTCTCGAGCAGCCGCGCGTCGTTGGCGCCGTCGCCCCGGTCGGGGGTATCAGCCATCGAGCCGGGGCGCGTGTCCTCGGGGCGCACACGATCCTCCCACGAGGGCGGCAGGCCCTCCTCAATGAGGCGGCGGTCCACGTCGGACACGTACCGGGCGACGCGGCGACGCTTGCGCGGCGTCGGCTCACTCATCGGAGGATTCCTCCGGCTGCGCGTCATCGGAGGCCGAGGCCTCGTCAGATTCCTGCGCGCTCACCGCGGGCTTCGTGCGGCGCACGACGTTGCCCAGGACCGCGTCGGATTGGAAGCCGCGTCGCGTAATGCCCAGGGCCTCGCGCAGCTCTTCGGCGGTCTCCAGGTCGGTGCGCTCGACGCCGTCGGAACGCACCCAGGCGGCCATCTCGTCGAGCTGGTCGTCGGAGTAGGCGGCCAGCGGCAGGCCCTTGGCGATCGCGGGGCGAGGCCCACGGTTCTCCTCGGAGGCGCGCTCCTTGCGCTTGATGGCCAGCAGCATGCCGGTGGTGTCTTCGTCGGCCTTCTTGCGGCGCTTGGATTCCTCGTCGAGGCCGTCGTCCAGCATCGGCATGCGCGGGGCCGAGGCGTCCGAGGAGTCCTCAGCCTCGCCCGCGCCCTCGTCGCCGTCACCATCATCAGAGGAAGCCTCTTCCGCGCGCTCTTCCACGCGCTCGTTCGCGGCCTCGTCATCGGCGATACGCTCGGGGACCTCAACGACGGGCTCGTCGTCGGTGGCGCGCAGATTCTCGAGCGCGTCCAGGACGGCATCGACGACGCGCGATGCCTCCTTGTCGGGATCGATGAACAGGGGCATGGACAGGGCGGTGTAGACCGCCCAGCCCTGCGCTTCGAGCCAGCGGGGACGGGCGCGGTCGCGCACGCGCTGGCTGGGTTCCGCCAGGTACTCCTCGTCGTCCGTGAGCACTGCGAGGAGCAGGCGCCCCGGGGACTCCGGGTGACCGATCGCGAGCGGGATTCGCATGCCGCCGGGGATCCCGACGTTCGCGACGACCTCGAGGCCTCGCGAGTACAGGTGCTCGGCGAGATCGACGAGCAGGCGGTCCGGTTCGCCGGCCAGGACGGGCCAGGCGTCCATGCCCTCGCCCGCGTGGCCTTCAGCAATCTCAAGGAGGTCGACGAGCATACGCGAGCCCTCGTGGCCGAGGCGGTCACGGTCGATCTCCGCGCTGTGCAGGGCGGAGACGAGCGTCAGGTCGCCGCGCACGACGCGCAGGACCTCGGCGAGCGTGTCCGCGCCCTCCTCGCTCGACAGGACGCCAAAGTCGTGAATGACGCGCCCGTGCGGGGTCTTCGCGAACCCGACGGACACGATGAGCGATTCGCGGGTCAGGCCGGCCACCTGATCCGGGCCGACGACGACGAAGGGTTCCGGGGTCGCGGGATCGAAGAACGAGGCCAGGCCGGGCTCGTCGGCCTTCACACTCTCCAGGGCCTCGCGAATGCGCTGCGCGTGCCGCTCGGACAGGGCAACGACCGCGAGGGAACGCTCCGGGGCCTCGACCGCGTGTTCGATGACGGCGTCGACAACTGCGCGCACCTCGGCGGCGGTCGATTCGATCGCGTGCGCACCGGGCGCAGGCATGCCCGTCGCCTCCACCCAGCGGGCGGACACGGGCGCGTTCGCGGCTGTCCACGGGACGGGGATGCCGGCGTGCTCGTATCCGTAGCGGGCG
Source organism: Schaalia odontolytica (assembly GCA_958415245.1). Classification (GTDB taxonomy): domain Bacteria; phylum Actinomycetota; class Actinomycetes; order Actinomycetales; family Actinomycetaceae; genus Pauljensenia; species Pauljensenia odontolytica_D. The sequence goes on from CATYYP010000093.1 coordinate 2,809, forward strand.
AGCAGCAGGGCCACCTGATCGTTGAGGCGGCGCGGACCGGGCTCGACACGCACGACCGGCAGGACGCCCGCCAGCTCGCGGGTCGCGCCGCCCTCCGAGGCACCGGTCAGATCGTCGATCACGACCAGCTGGTGGCCGCGCGCGATGATGGGCGCCAGCTCGGCGAGCGGCAGGCCGTCAGCGCCGTCCAAAACAACGAGGTCAACGGTGCGCCCCGTCGGCGCAAGGGCCGGAACCATTGCAGGCACCGTCATGAGGACGGGCAGGAGGTGGCGCACGAGCGGGTACGACGTGAGCAGGTCCAGGTCGGAGGGAGCCGTTCCTTCGGCGAGCAGGTCGCGCAGCTCTTCGTACTGGCTGGGTCGGGCCGCCAGGGCGTTCGTGCGGATACGGCGCACGCCCGTGATGGCCTGCGGGATGAGCGAGGCCACCTGTGCCTCGTCGAGCTCGCAGCCCTCACGCGCCAGGTCTTCGAGGGAGGCGGGGTCTACCCCGCCGAGCGCGGGCTGGGAGACGAGCATAGCCCGCAGCAGCGACGCCCACCACGCGAGGTCGAGCTCGTTGTCGATCGCGGCGTCTTCGACCTCGCGATCGGCCAGGTCCTGGGCGAGCTTGTCGAGGCCGTGGGCGGCCAGGCGCTCGCGCATCTGAAGGCGCGCGGGCACCTCGCGGGCGGCGGAGGTGTCGCCGGCCCAGCGTTCGATGAGGGTCGTTAGGCGCTGCAGGTGGGTACCCACCAGGTCCGGCTCCTCAGCAGCGAACACGGGCGCGATGGCGTCGAGGTCGTCGCGCACGGCGTCCGTCAGGGCCGAAATCTCGCCGATCTTCGCGGGCAGGATGGGCCACGAGTCGTCGCCGCAGACCGCGCACCACGCATCACGGCGCTCCTGGACGCGAATGAGGGCGCGGTGCAGGTCGGGCACGTGCACGCCCGGGCGCACGAGGTCCTGGGCCTGCTTGACGAGGCGGTTGCGCTCGGAGCGGCCCATCGAAATATCGTGGTCCTTGCGCCACTGCTTGGGTGCCGTTGCGATCACCATGTCGGCGGCGCTGCGTTCGAACACGCGGGGCAGGAAGACGTCGAGGACGTCGGCGATGCCGTCGAACATGGCGAGCTGGCGGTCCCACTGGGCGAGCGTACCGGCGGGCTTGATGCCGGCCTCGCCGGCGACGGCCGCGATGTGCACGCGCAGCTCGGGCAGGGTCTTGGAGAGGCGGTCGACGCGCAGCAGCACGTCGGAGGCCTGCTCGTCGGAGGTCAGGACCGCGTTGCCCCACGCGGAGGAGGCGGAGCCGCTGAGGGTTCCTGACGCCAGGGCCTCGCGCAGCAGGGCGCGGGCGCTCTCACCCTGATCGACCGCAATCTCGTAGAGGGTCTTTTCGTCCAGGCGGACGCGGGTCGTGGGCGCATTCTCGCCGCTCGTCAGGTCAGTGAGAGCGCGCAGCGCGTCGGCCGCGCACACACCGAAGCGGCCGTAGGGCTGGTGGAGCGCGGTCGCATACGAGGCCAATTGACCGCGCACCTGACGCAGGCGGGCACGCATCTCGTCAACGCTTGCCTGGTCGACGACGGGCGAGGTGTCCTCCATCGCAGAGCTCACGCGCGCGGCGATGGTCTTGCGCGCGTCGGAATAGCCGTCGATGTTCGCCACGATGTCGGCGAGGCCCAGATCGGCCAGGCGCGTGTAGGCGGCGATCGAACGCGACGGAGAGGTCGACACGTGCAGGACCGACCGACCGGTGGCGGCCGCATCCGCGAGAATGGCCGCGACGACCGACGCGTCGTCGCTGTGCGCGGGGATGTCGATAAAGACGCTGCGTCCATCGGAGGCGGCCTCGACCGCGTCCTGCTGGGAGGGAATCAGGTCGCCGACGCCCTTTTCTGCCCACGGGTCGCGGTCGGCCGGGTTGGGGACCGGAGCCTCGGAGCGCAGGTCATTGCGGGCGTCCTGGTCGCCCGCGAGCGCGCGGATCACCTGGGAGTCTTCGAGGGCGGTGACGTCCTCGGCCAGGCTGGCGGCGAGGGCGCCAGCCGGGTGGCAGAACAGCCCGATAACGAGGTCGTCTCGAACCTCGAAGCGCGGCAGGGCGGCGCAGGCATCGCGCAGGGCGGCCATCGCCTGCGACGAGGAGAACCCGTGGGCGCCACTCGCCTGGGCGAGGATCGTGTCCCCGTCCACGTCGAGGCCGTGGCTGCGCAGGGCCTCGGCCAGTTCGGGGGCGAGCAGGCCGCCGCGTCCGAGTGCGATGAGCACGTCGTCGTCACGACGCACGAGGCGCACGGGGCGCAGCAGGGCCGGGACGGTGACGGCGTCGGTTCCGTTGCGCCACGAGGCCGTGCCGATTCCCAGGTGGATGGGGCCTGTGCCGTGCGCGGACGCACGCTGCTCGGAGCGCGCGATGATGGAACGGGCGCGCTCGAGGGCGCGACCAAGGGCGATGGGTTCGCGGATGAGGAGGCTCAGGCGGACAGGGTGTTCCGTGTAGAGCTGGGCGAGGCCTCCGGGGTGCGCGCCGGACAGGGACAGCGTCGGCAGAGACGTGGAGTCTGCGGCGATGTCCTGGTCGAGGCGTGAGCGCCACTTCTCGCGCGCAGAGCCGACGAGGGTGGTCGGGTGCGTCGAAGTGGACGAGGCCTCGGGGGCCTCGGGCTCAGGGGCGGAACGGCGCGAAAAGATACTAGGAACCACGTTTTAACCCTACGGCAGCACCGCCCTATTGTGTGACGCGGCGCGCCCGGAGGAGGTCGACAACGGAAATGGTCACAACGGCGCCGACGATGAGGGCCATGCCAACGATGTCGATGCCCGTGTAGGAGCTTCCCATGACGAGGGCGGAAAAGGCAGTCGCGGCGATGGGCTCGAGGCTCCCGATGAGCGACGCCTTGACGGGCCCAATGCGATCCACGCCCCACAGGAAGGCGGTGGAGGCGACGGCGGTGCCGAGGACGACGGTGATGAACATGGCAAGCACGACGTCGGGCGTCCACGTGATGTGGAATCGCCACACTCGGCCAACCAGGCCGACGCACGCACCGGCGATCAGCAGGCCGTATGCCACGACGACGTCCGCACCATAGGCCGCAATGAGCCGAGCGGGCAGCAGCGTATATGTCGCGAGCGTGAGCGCGGCGACCGCTCCCCAAGCGAGGGCGGTTGGCGTGATAACGAGGGAGTCCGGCGACCCGTGCGTGCACAGCAGGAAGGTGCCGCTCACGGCGAGGACGATGGCGATCACCTCGGAGGCACGCGGCCATCGCCTGTGGGTGAGGCACACCCATACGACGATGAGGATGAGGCCCAGGTACTCAAGGACGGTGCCGGTGCCCGCGTTCGACGCGCGAATCACCCCCATGTAGGTGATCTGGCAGGCCGCGAGCCCAAAAACCGCGTAGATCACGAGGTCTCGCCAGTTGCGAGGTGTGGACACCAATTCTCGATGACGAGCGGATACCCCGCGCGAGCGCGCGAGAACGTAAACGAGGGCAAGGATGCCCGAGACGAACATGCGGAAGAAGCTGATGAGGGTCAGCTCGATACCGTGATGCTCCATGAGGTAGTCGGCGGAGACACCGGAGGCGCCCCAACACAGGGCGGCCACGACGGTCACGAGATACCCGAGAGCGTTGCGCATGGCGTCCTTCTACTGTGCCCCCGAGACGATTCGAACGTCCGACACCCGCTTTAGGATGGCAGGGGACGGCTTTCTGGTTCTTTATCCCTCTCTTTGCCATGATTCTGTGGGTTTCTCGGAGGCTCAGTGTTGCTGTATGTTGTTGATTGTCGCTCTATGTTGCTCTCAAAGAGAGTAGATAAGAGAGTAGATCTACTCTCTTTGGGTCAGAGTCTCTACTGCCTCCATCATAGGACGAACGTTCACATGATCTGTGTACGCACGGGCGTTGACCTTCTCAGTGTGTCCGAAGTATGCAGCTCTGATGTCCGGGCGGAGGTGAGGCGCGGTGATCGTGTTGAGTGCTCCTCGCCAGGCGTGTGAGCGGATCTTCTTGAGGAAGGCGAGGGCTTCGGATGCGCTCGCCACACCCTCGTAGTAGTCACGTACCGCCTTGTGAACACCTGCCTTATCCCAGGGCTTACCTGAGTTTGGCTGTGGGATTACGAGTTCCTCATCCTTACCCTTACGTGCAAGGAGGCGCTTTCCAACCTCGGGCACAAGTACGGGAATTGTTCGTCCGACTTTTGTCTTCGATATCTCGGGCCTGACGGTCACCCATACGACATCGTGGTCATCTTGGGCAACATCTGCCCATGTGATCTGTCGAGCCTCAGAGGCTCTGAGTCCTGTCGCGAG
>CATYYP010000094.1 GCA_958415245.1 Schaalia odontolytica
GGATGAGCGCGGTCGTGGCTCCCACGGCCTCGCCCAGGGGGGCCAGGAGGGCGTCGAGGAATCCGTCGCGCACGGTCGCGTCGTTGTTGAGTAGGACGACGGCATCCTCGCTCAGTCCGGCCGCGCCCGCCATGACGCCGGCGCCGAAGCCGTCGTTCGTCCCAGCGTTGACGAGGGTGACGCGCGCAGGATCGGCGGCGCCGCGCAGCTCGTCGAGCCCCTCGCGCAGGACGATGAGCGAGTCGTCGTCGGATCCGTTGTCGACGACGACGAGGTGGTCCCCCTCCCCCATCTGCGGGGCGATGGAGTGGGCGGCGCGCAGGGTGAGCGGCGCGTTCTTCCAGTTGACGAGGATGACCCTCGCGCTGCGCGCCCTCATCGGTTACCCGCCAGGGACGCGTAGATGGCGGCGTGCGCGGCGGCCGAGGCCTCCCACGTGTAGTCGCGGGCGCGCTCGATACCGGCTGCGGCGAGCCGGTCGTGCTCGCTACCAGCAGCTGCCTCAAGGGCTTCGGCCAGGGCCGAGGCATCGGTGGCCGGCACGAGGAGACCGGCGTCGCTACCCGTAATCTCCGCCATACAGGTGTCCGCGCTGGTCACGACGGGCGTTCCGTGCGCCATGGCCTCGAGGACGGGCAGGCCGAAGCCCTCCCAGATCGAGGGGAAGGTGAAGACTCGGGCGCCCGCGTACGCGCAGGCCAGGTCGGTGTCGTCGAGGCGTCCGAGGACGTGGACACGATCGGCAGCGGCGCGTCGGTGGGGTCGCGTCCCCATCCGGCGGGTCCGACGAGGACGAGGTCGAGGTCGGTCCCGCGCATCTGCTCGTAGGCCGCGAGCAGGGTGGGCAGGTTCTTGCGGGGCTCGCGGGTGCCGACCCACAGGACGTAGGGGCGTTCGAGTCCGTGGCGGGAGCGGAACTCGTCAACCTGCGCATCGGTGACGGGAGTGTGGCTCAGGCCGTGCGGGATGACGGTGATGCGAGAGGCATCCAGGCCTGCCTCGATGCAGTCGTCGGCGGTGGCCTGGGACGGAACGATGATGGCATCGGCGCGCTTCCTCGTGATCTCAAGGGCGCGGTGGAAGTACGCGGAGCCGTGGGCCGTGAAGTGGTCGGGGTCGCGCAGGAAGGCGACGTCATGGACGGTGACAGCCAGGGGGCGCGAGGTCGGCGGGATCGCCCACGTGGTCGCGTGCACGACATCCGCTCCCCCGCCCGATCCGACGCCGAGCATCCGATCCACGCTGGGGGTTCCCAGTCGGTCCCACGCCGCGTACAGGGCACGGCGAGGCAGCGCCGAGTTAAGCACGGGGATGGTCAGGCCCACCTCGTTCGGTGTGGGCTCGCCCGCGCCACGCCGTGCGGCGATCCCGATAGCACGCACGCCCTGGTCTGCCAGGCGGGCGGCGACCTCGACGATGTACCGGCCCGATCCTCCGGGCACCGGCTGCCACATTTGTTCGACGACCATTCCAACGTTGACGCTCATACATCCAGGGTAGTTCACGGGTGCGCGGGGGCGGTAACAAAAGTATCCGCGAGCGCAAAATGGCATACGATAAGGGGAATAGTTGTTGCTCCCGACCCAATGGGGATGATCGTGGCCCACTTCGTTTCTCACTCGCATCCGATCCGCGTCCTGCTGGACGGCACCGCGATCCCCGCAGACCTGGGCGGCGTCGGCCGCTACGTGGACGATCTGGTGCCGGAGCTGGTCGAGCAAGGCGTGGACCTGACGATGGCGGTCCAGGAGCGCGACGCCGAGCACTTCGCGACGCGCCTGCCTTCGGCCCGCATCATCCCGATTTCGCAGCGTTTCGAGCCACGTCCCGCGCGCATGGCCTGGGAGCAGACGGGCCTGCCCAAGCTGATCCGTAAGGTCCGCCCCGACGTCCTGCACTCCCCGCACTACACGTCTCCGCAGTTCCCGGGAGTGCCCGTTGTCATCACACTGCACGACGCGACGTTCTTCTCGCACCCGCAGGCCCACTCGCGCCTCAAGCAGCGCTTCTTCACGGCGGCGATTCGCCGCGCGATTCGCCGCGCGGACGCCCTCGTGGTGCCTTCTCTGGCCACGCGTGACGAGACCATCAAGTACGCGGGCGGAGACCCCTCGCAGTTCTACGTCGCCTACCACGGCGTGGATCGCTCGATCTTCCACCCTGTCTCCGACGCCGAGCGCGAGCGCGTCAAGGCATCCCTGGGTCTGGAGGGCCGCGACTACATCGGCTTCCTGGGCACGCTGGAGCCCCGTAAGAACGTGCCGAACCTGGTGCGCGGCTGGGTGAAGGCCGTCTCGGACCGCCCGAATCCGCCGGCCCTCGTGCTGGCCGGTGGCAAGGGGTGGGACGAGGACATCGACCCGGCCCTGGCCTCGGTGCCCGAGCACCTGACGGTCCTGCGCCCCGGCTACCTGCCCCTCGAGGACCTGCCCGGTTTCCTCTCGGGCTGCGTCATTTTGGCCTACCCCTCGATCGCGGAGGGCTTCGGACTGCCGGTCCTGGAGGCGATGAGCTGCGGCGCAGCAACGCTGACGACTCGACTGACCTCTCTGCCCGAGGTCGGCGGCGACGCCGTCGCCTACTGCGACATCGACCCGGACTCCATCGCCTCGGCCCTGACGGAGCTGCTGGACGACCCGGCTCGCCGCGAGGCCCTGGGGGCCGCCGCGATTCCGCGCGCTGGCGAGTTCACGTGGGCCCGCGCCGCTTCGGTTCACATCGAGGCATTCCGCGCCGCTGCCCATTCCTGAGTCGACTGCACCCGAAGGAGGCCGCCGCATGTCCACGTCCGCCCCGCAGCGCCGCACGCTCGTCGCGGTGCTCATCCTCGTTGCCGCGGTGGTTGCGGCGTCGCTGGCGTGGGTCGTGGCGTCCCCGGTCGGCTCTTCCCCGGACGAGGACTTCCACGTCGGTTCGATGTGGTGCCCTCCCCCGGTGGACGAGACGGGCTGCCAGATTTCCACCAAGGACGGCGAGAAGGCCGTCATGGTGCCGCAGTCGCTGGCCAAGGAGTACGTCACCTGCTACGCCTTCGACCATGACAATTCCGCTCTGTGCGCCCTGAACGCATCGGACGAGGAGCTGGCACCAACCCTGCGTTGGGACGACGGAAACTACCCCTGGGGCTACTACCAGTTCGCTCACCTGTTCGTGCAGCGCTCGACGAGCCACGCGGTCCTCGCGCTGCGCACGGTGAACACGCTGCTGGCGATCGGTCTGATCGGCGCGATCATTGCACTGGCGGATTCGGGGCTGAAGCGCGCGATCAGCGTCGCCGTGACGGTTGCGTGGCTGCCGATGGGCATCTATTTCGTTGCCGGCATGAACCCGTCGTCGTGGGCGATGACGGGCACGTTTGCGTTTACCGCTGGGCTACTGGCCGCCACCCGTTCGATGGGGCGACGCCGGGTGGGTCTGATCGCCTGTGCCCTGGCCGGCGCGGTCTTGGCGTGCACGTCTCGCGGCGACAGCGCTTTCTTCCTCTTCGTCGTCACTGTCGCCCTGGCCTTCGCGGTGCCGCTCAGCAGGCGCATCATTCCCGAGGCAACCCTGGCATGCGTCGCCTCCATCGTTGGCATCTGGGTCATGGCGCGCACGAACGTGGCTGCCTCGCACCTGGGTTCGGGTAACGAACTGGCGGAATACTCTCTCAAACACATCGCGTGGCTCAACGTGTCCTCACTACCCAACTACCTGCGCGGCTTCGTCGGACACCTGCTGGGACCGGGGTGGAACGACGTGTCCTACCAGGGCACCGTGTCCTACGGCGCCTCCGTCGTAGTCGTCGCCGTCCTGTGCTGGTCACTGCGCTCACTGTCCTGGCGCAAGGCTCTGTCAGCGATCACGGTGGCCGGTGCAATCACGGGCGTTCCCGTGGTGATTGGCCTGCGCGGACACTTCAACAACGTGCTCACCTACCAGCCGCGCTACATGCTGCCGCTCTTCGCGGTATTCCTGCTCATGCTCCTGGCTCCCTCCCCCGCACGCGCGAACGATGAGGGGCGGCGCGTGGGCAGCGAGGAATTCCGCCTCCCCACCAGCATCGCTGGGCGCGTCGGCACGGGGCTCGTAGCGGCAACATGGGCGCTCACTAACGCCCGGGCTCTCTACCTCGTCATCGAGCGCTACGCGTTCGGGCGTACACAGCACGGCTACCCCATCGACCTGTCGACGCGGAACCTCAGCGCGGGGAACGAGTGGTGGTGGCCGACAGCTCCGATCGGACCGATGGCCGTATGGATCCTTGGCACTCTCGCTGGCGCGCTTGCGATTGGCCTGGCCGTTTTCCTATGGCAACGCTCCCCCGAAAAGGCGCCCGAGCCTCGTCGATAGACACTTCACACCCAAACCGTTCACAAATCCACTCAATAGTGCTACGCTCGAACATGTAGCACCGAAGCGGCTTCCATGAACGAAAGGTGATCGCATGCCCACGACCAACGTCGGCACGCTCAGCGAGCCCCAATTCAACATCCTGAACGCACTGGCCAAGGCCGACTCCCCCCTCACGCAGCGGGCACTGTCGGAGGCCACCGGTATGAGCCTGGGGCGCGTCAACACCGCCACCCGCGAGTGCGAGGCCGCCGGCTACATCGACGAGCGCGCTATCACCGACGCGGGCCGCGAGGCCCTCGAGCCCTACCGCGTCACGGGCGCCGTCATCATGGCCGCGGGCCTGTCCTCACGCTTCGCTCCCATCAGCTACGAACGCCCCAAGGGCACGCTCAAGGTGCGCGGAGAGATCCTCGTCGAGCGTCAGATCCGCCAGCTCCACGAAGCCGGCATCACCAACATCGCGCTGGTCGTGGGCTACAAGAAGGAATACTTCTTCTACCTGGCCGACAAGTACGGTGTCGACATCATCGTCAACCGCGAATACGCCACCCGCAACAACAACGGCTCCCTCTGGCTCGTCAAGGACCGCCTCGACAACACCTACGTGTGCTCCTCGGACGACTACTTCACAACCAACCCCTTCGAGCCCTACGTCTACAAGGCCTACTACTCGGCGAACTACGTTGAGGGTCCAACCGATGAGTGGTGCATCAAGACGGGTCCAGGCGACCGCATCACGGGCGCGACCGTTGGCGGCGCCGACGCGTGGGTCATGCTCGGCCACGTCTACTTCGACCGCGTTTTCTCCGCGACATTCCGCGAAATCCTCGAGCAGGTCTACCACCTGCCCGAGACGGTGTCGAAGCTGTGGGAGTCCATCTACCTGGACCACATCAAGTCCTTCGACATGGTGATCCGCCGCTACCCGGACGGCGTCATCCACGAGTTCGATTCGGTCGACGAGCTGCGCAGCTTCGACCCCCTCTTCATGGAGAACGTCGACTCCGAGGTCTTCGATCACATCGTGGCCACCCTGGGCTGCCAGAAGTCGGACATCCGCGACTTCTACCCGCTCAAGCAGGGCATCACGAACCTGTCGTGCCACTTCGCCGTGGGCGACGAGGAGTACGTGTATCGCCACCCGGGCATCGGCACGGAGAAGATCGTGGACCGCAGCGCGGAGTTCGCCGGCCTGCGCCTGGCCGCAGAGCTCGGCATCGACGACACCTTCCTCACGGGCGACCCCGAGGCGGGTTGGAAGATCTCGCGCTTCGTACGCGACGTGCGCAACCTGGACGTCACCCGCGACGAGGAGCTCAAGGCCGCGATGGAGATGGATCGCGCGCTGCACACCTCCGGTCGCGTGCTGGACCGCTCCTTCGACTTCGTCACCGAGGGCCTGCGCTACGAGGGCCTCCTCAAGGCCTTCGGCCCCATCGACGTGCCCGGATACTTCGAACTGCGCGACAAGGTCCTGCGTCTGAAGGCCTTCGCTGACGCGGATGGCTTCGATAAAGTCCCCTCACACAACGACTTCTTCCCGCCGAACTTCCTGGTGGATAAGGACGGAAAGATCAGCCTCATCGACTGGGAGTACGCGGGCATGTCGGACATAGCCGCCGACTTCGGCACGATGACCGTGTGCACGGCGGAGATGACCCGCGAGCGCGCGGCCGCCGCCCTGGAGTACTACCTGGGCCACGCCCCCTCTGAGCGCGAGGCGCGCCACTTCTTCGCCTACGAGGTGTTCGCCGGCTGGTGCTGGTATCTGTGGGCGCTGGTTAAGGAGGCCGAAGGCGACGACGTCGGCGAATGGCTCTACATCTACTACTCGCACGCGACACGCACGCTCGATTCCCTGCTCGCAGCCTACGAGGCCGCCTCGAGCACTCAGATCTCCACGGAAGGTGAACTGGCATGAAAACTCAGCACGGAGGCAAGCGTTACGGCATCTTCTCGGGCGTCCTGTGGGGCCTCGACACGGTCGTGCTGGCGATCGCACTGGCCATGATCCCATTTGCCGACTTCGGCCAGTCGGCGCTCGCCGGCGCGGTCCTGCACGACGTCGCGTGCGCGCTGATCCTGCTCGTGTACATGGCGGTTCGTGGTCGTCTGAAGGACACCTGGGCAGCGCTGCGCACACGCCCGGGCAAGTCAGTGATTGCAGCGGCTCTGCTGGGAGGCCCGATCGGCATGAGCGGTTACCTGATCGCTATCGACAACATCGGCCCGGGACTGACGGCGATCATCTCGACGTTCTACCCGGCGCTCGGCACCCTGCTGGCTTTCATCCTCTTGAAGGAGCGCATGGCTCCCCGCCAGATCGCGGCGCTCCTGGTCGCCCTCGCGGCCATCGTCGCGACGGGCTGGTCGGCGACGTCGGAGCCGATCGAGGGCGGCAACGCGGTCCTCGGCGTGATCGGCGCGCTGGCCTGCGTGATCGGTTGGGGGTCCGAGGCCGTGATCCTCACGTGGGGTATGCGCGACGAGGCCGTGGATAACGAGGTGGCCCTCCAGATCCGCGAGACGACCTCGGCGGCCGTCTACCTGTTCATCGTGGCCCCCATCGCCGGAGTCTTTGGCTTCACGCTGCATTCGCTGGCTCACCTGTCGGCGGGCGTCGTGGCGCTGGCCGGCTTGGCGGGCACTGCCTCGTACCTCTTCTACTACAAGGCGTTGTCGGCGATCGGCGCGTCGCGCGGCATGGCCCTAAACATCTCGTACTCGGCGTGGGCGATCATCTTCGCTCTCGTC
>CATYYP010000095.1 GCA_958415245.1 Schaalia odontolytica
GCCCATGATGGTCAGGGCCGTGATCGACTTACCGCAGCCGGACTCGCCCACGAGGCCCATGGTCTCGCCGGGGCGGACCTTGAAGGAGACGTGGTCGACGACGTTGACGTTGCCGTGACGCTCGAACTTGATGCACAGGTCGTTGACCTCGAGCAGCGGGGTCTTCTCCAGGTGTGCCTCGAAGCGGTCGGTGCGCTTGCCTTCGACGGACTCGAGGTCGTCGAGGCGGGCCTGCAGGGACTCGGCCTGCTCAGCGTAGGCGCGACGCGGGTCGAGCAGAAGCTGGTCGGCCTCGCGGTCGGTGTCCTCGTCGACCTGAGCGACGGCCGCAGAAGCGGGAGCCGCCACCATGGCGTCGGTGATGCCCTCAGACAGAATGTTGAGGCACAGGACCGTGATCATGATGAACAGGCCCGGGAAGAACGCGGTCCACCACTTGCCCAGCAAAACCGACAGGTTCGACGAGGCCTCGGACAGGACGTTGCCCCACGTGGCCACGGTGGTCGCCTGGAGGCCCGAACCGATGAAGGTCAGGGAGGCCTCGAGGATGATCGCGTCGGCCACGAGCACGGTCGCGAACACGAGGACCGGGGCGGCCGTGTTGCGCATGACGTGCTTGGTGAGGATCCAGGGGGCGCGGGCGCCGGAGACGATCACCGCGCGGACGTAGTCCTCACCGTAGGCGGCCATCACGTTCGCGCGAACGATGCGCGACAGCTGCGGGATGTAGACAAAAGCGATCGAGCAGATGATGACGACGACCAGGCCGAAGGTGTTGCCGGACTTGGACAGCGTGCGCCCGAAGACCAGGACGGAGACAGCCGCCATGGCGATACCGGGCACCGCCATCACGATGTCCATGACGCGCATGATCGCTTCGGAGAAGGACTTGCGCACGACCGCTGCGATCGAGCCGATGATCGCGCCGAAGAAGAGGGCGATCAGGGTCGAGCACAGACCGATCATCAGCGAGAAACGTCCGCCGTACAGGACGCGAGCGAAGATGTCACGGCCGACGTGGTCGGTTCCAAACAGGTGCTCGCCGGACGGGGCGCTCCACTTGTCGAAGATTTCATCGGGACCGTAGGGAGAAACGTAGGGCGCCAGGATCGAGACGAGGACGATGAGGGCAAGGAGGCCCATCGCGATCTTCGATCCGGTGGACATCGCACCGATACGCGAGAAACGCGCGCCCTTCGCGGTGACCTTGCCGAGCTTTTCTTTCTGATTCATGCCTCACACCGACCTAATACGCGGATTGATGAGCAGGTAGAGCATGTCAACGATGATGTTGACGACGATGAACGCGATCGCAACGACGAGCGCGCCACCCTGCACCAGGGTGACCCAGTTTTCCTGGATGCCCTTGAGCAGGACCGCCTTACCCATTCCATCGATGGAGAAGATAATTTCGATGACGACCGCGCCACCCATCAGGTAGCCGATGCGCAGGCCGAGGACGGTCACGGGCGTGATGAGCGCGTTACGCAGCACGTTGCGGGCCACGACGATGCCCTTGGGGATGCCGGCGCCGACCGCAGTGCGGACGTAGTCGCGGTCCAGTTCCTCAACCATTGAGGTACGCACGACTCGCGTCATCTGACCGATGACGGGAACCGCCAGGGCGATAGCCGGAAGGAGCATCCGCAGGAACCAGCCGCTCGGATCTTCACTGAACGCAGGCAGCGGGCCGGAGACCGGAAGCTTCTGAACAAATCCCAGGACCAGCAGCGCTGCCAGCCAGAAGGACGGGGTGCCGATACCGATGACCGAGAACACGCGGATGACCTGGTCGGGCCAGCGGTCGCGGTACAGAGCGGCGAGAACACCGAGGGGGAAAGCGATGATGACGGCGAAGAACAGGCCGAGGAAGGTGAGCTGCAGGGTAATCGGAAGAGCCTGAGCAACCAGATCGGTCACGTGGTTGGACGTGCCAACGCCGTAGGTGCCGAGGTCACCGTGGAGCATGTTCCACAGGTAGTGACCGTACTGAACGAAGAAGGGGTCGTTGAGACCGTGCTGCACACGGTACTCTTCGAGAGCTTCGGGGGTCGCGGTCTCACCCAGTGCCGAGTATGCGGGGTCGATCGGAGACAGCGACATGATGAAGAAGACGAGGAAGGACACGCCGACCACCATGATCGGCAGAGCCACCAAACGTCGTCCGATGAGTCGCAGAAGGTTATTCACTGCTAGACCTCCATTTTCAACGGATTTTGGCAATAAGAAAGGAGGGGTGGCGCCCGACTGTGGCGTCTGCCTCAGGGCGGGGCTCCACCCCTCCTCTCTTGTGGTCCCTCTAGGGGACTTACTTAGCGCTCACACCCAGCAGCTGCAGGCCGGTGGAGGAGATCGCCTGGAATCCTTCCACCTTCTGGGGGTTGGAGCCGGTGATCATATTGCGGAACACGAGCGGGAAGATCACGGTCTTCTCGGCGAGCAGATCCTGAGCCTCGCCCCACTTGGCCTTGGCGGCGTCACCGTCAAGCTGAACGGCCTCGTCCATGATGGACTGCAGCTTGTTGAAGGACTCGGGGTCCGAGGCCTGCCAGCCGTCACGCTTCTTGGTCCAGACGTTGTCACCGTTCCACCAGGAGATGATGATGCCGGGGTCGGTGCCGAAGACCGAGGGGTCACCGGGGGCCAGGACGATGTCGTAGGTGGGGTTGTCAACGTCGGTGACGTTGGCATAGAGGTCAGACGAAGCCATCTGCGTGTGGTTGACCTTCAGACCCAGGGCCTCCAGGTCGGACTTGATCTGGGGAACCAGGGAGAGGACCCACGGGTGGTCCGTCGACACCAGGTTGATCTCGAGGCCGGAGACGCCAGCGTCGCTCAGGAGCTTGGCGGCGGCATCCTTGTCGTAGGACAGATCGGTGGAGGGCTTCTTGTAGGCGGGGTTCGCCTCGGGCAGGAAGGAGGTCGCCTCAACGGCCTGGCCCTCAAGCGAGGAGCTGATCAGCTTCTGCTTGTCGACAGCCTTGAGGATCGCGCGGCGAACCTCGGGCTTGTCGAAGGGGGCCTTCTGCGTGTTGAACATCAGGAAGGGGTTGCCGTAGCCGGGCTTGGACTCAACGTTCCAGCCAGCGCCCTTGAGCTGATCCTGCGCGGAGGCGGGAACGGCTTCCATGACGTCAATCGTGCCACCGATGGCGGCGGCGAGGCGGGCGGAGTCATCCTTGAGGGACTGCCACTTGAGGGTGGCGACCTTCGCGGGCTCGTTGCCGGTGTAGTTCTCGTTCGGAACAGCGGTGATCTCGGTCGCCGTGATGTTCTCGTACTTGTAGGGGCCGGTGCCGATCGGCTTCGCCTTGAGCGAGTCTTCGTCCATCGAGGCGGGGACAACGCGGACGTTGACGAAACGCTCCTTCAGGTTGGCGAAGGGGTGCTTCAGCTTGATCGTGATGGTGGTGTCGTCCTTGGCTTCGACGGAATCGACGAAGGTGAAGAACTGACGGTAGATCGACTTCTCGGAGGTGGCGCGCTCGTAGGAAGCGACGAAGTCGGCGGCGGTCACGGGGGTGCCGTCGGAGAACTTCGCGCCGTCGCGCAGCTTCACCTCGTACTCGGTGTCGGAGATCTTCTCCGGGTCACCGGCGGCCAGCGCGGGGCTGACGGAGTAGTCGGCCATGTTGAAACGGTACAGGCCCTCAAGGACCTGCCAGTTCGCACCCATGCCGAGAGCCGAGGTGGTGATCGGGCCGTAATCGGTGGTCTCGTAGGCGACACCGGCGGTGATCGTACCCTTCGGTCCTTCGGAAGCCTTCGAGCCGCCGTCGGTCGACGTGGTGCTGGTGGACGATCCGCCGCCGCACGCGGTCAGGATCATGGCGGCAGCTGCGGTCAGTGCAGCGCCGGTTGCGAAGTGTTTGCGCATTCGCATGTTCTCGCTCCTCATCTTCGAGAATTGGGACGTGCGGTTCTGTTGTTCCGCTCGCTATACTAATTCTATGTTGTCTGACAAATTAGTGCAAGCGATATCACCACAATCGCCCCCAGGAACCAGTCCGAACCGACCCGTACCGACACAGATCGACTCAAGATCCTCGGTAACGATGGATGCAATCAAGTCCTACATTTTGCGACATGGATTACATCCGGGCGATCGCCTCCCGACAGAATCGGCACTATGCGCCGACCTTGGCGTTTCGCGCTCATCCGTGCGAGAAGCTCTCCGACGCCTCCAGGCGCTCGACATCGTAACGGTCCGTCAGGGTTCTGGATCATACGTCGGCGAGATGTCGATGCAGCCGCTCGTCGAGACCCTCGTCCTGCGCGCCGCCCTCGACGAGATCAACGGCGCACAGTCCCTGCACGCAATCATCGACACGCGCCGGGCCCTCGACCTCGGGATCGCTGTCCCGCTCACCCGAGCCATGAAAGACACGACGAACCCGCACCTGTGGGAGCTCGTCGAGGCGATGACCGAATACGCGCACTCGGGTTCGACCTACCTGGAGCAGGACATCGCGTTCCACTCCGGCCTCCTCGCCTACGTCGAGAACGAACTCATGCACCAGCTGGTGGCCGCCATGTGGCTCGTCCATCAGAGCGTGACTCCTCAGCTGGCCGCAGCGTCGCGCCAGGAAATGGAAGACACCGCCGAGGCCCACGCGGCCATCCTGCGAGCCTGCGAGGCCGGCGACCTCGAGGCATACACCGCCGCCGTCGAGGCACACTACGCCCCACTCCTCGCGATCATCGAAGGTCGCTAGAGCACACAGAAAAACCCGGAGCGTCGTGGGGGCACGCGCACCGGGTTTTCTGTATCCACTTAGCGACGAATCGCAGCCTCCCACAGGCCGCGGTCACGCTCGAAGACCACCACGGCCTCGTCCCCGTCAACCGTCGCGTCACTGTACCCGAAGGCGCCTTCCCCATAGGAGGCGACCACCTCGGCGCACACCTCACCCTCCCACGGGGGCGTCAGGCGCACGATCTCACCGCAGGCACGCGCATCCATCCTCCCGGGGTGCACGAAGAGCGAACCGATCATGCGCGCGTTACATCCCGGGTCATCGACCTCCCACAGGCGCCGACCCTCCCAGGTGCGCCCATCGCCCCACGCGAGGTAGCGCGCACCCGAGCCTCGCCCTTCAAAGCCCTGGAGACGGCAGTTCGCGACCAGGCGACCATCCCACACACTCAGCGTCGTCTCGTCGAGGAGCACTCCCCCGTCGCCAACAAGCGGGACCGCCGCGCCGACGAGGCGACCCGCCCGGGCGTACACGACGCGCACGTGCGTCTCATCCCCCACACGCACGACGTAGGGCAGAGCCACATCCCCATCAAGCGCGACCGTGCCGCCAGACGTCGCAAACAGCGCGTCGGCGCCCGTGAGCTCATAAAGTTCGTCCGTCATGTCCACATAGGCGAGGTCTTCGGGACCGCTCCCCCACGCCCACCAGGCGCGCAGTCGCTCGCCGTCCGCGCGCGAATCCATGTAGCCCACGCGCCCATCCGTCGACGCGAATGCCAGATGCATGAGCCCGTCGCCGTCCACGCCGACACACGCATCCGAAGAGACGGGCGGGCCGCCGGCGGGAAGCTGACGCGGCTCACTCCACCGCCCCACCCCTTCACGTTCCATCCACAGGATGCGGTTCGGATTCGGCAGATCCGAGGCCATCGTCAGCCCGTTGAAGTCAGATCCCGTGCCCGAGGCCGGGGCCGGACGGTCGTCAAAAAACAAAACCGTGCGCTCATCCGCGAGCGTCACGAGGCCAGGAATGCGCACCTCGCCCGCGCCCTTCGGGGCGACGATGCAGCGAAAATCAACGGAGTCAGTCATGTGCCCAGGATAACAGAGAGGCTCCTGCCCAGATACAAAGAACCCCGGGGAACCAGTGTTCCTCGGGGCTTTGAGACGGAAGCCGTCAGCGGGTCTCGCGGTGCGCCGTCGACTTGTGGCAGCGCGGGCAGTACTTTGCCAGCTCGAGACGATCCGGCGTGTTACGACGGTTCTTCTTGGTGATGTAGTTGCGCTCCTTGCACTCCGAGCAGGCCAGAGTGATCTTGGGGCGAACGTCCTGGGACTTGCTTGCCACGGTTGTTTCCCTCGCTTAGTTTCGTCGCTCACGCGACCTGTCGGATCAAAGAATTGGTAGCGGGGGCGGGGCTCGAACCCGCGACCTCACGATTATGAGTCGTGCGCTCTGACCAGCTGAGCTACCCCGCCGCCGGAAGCGGATAAATCCGCGACCGGAGCCCCGAAAGGGAATCGAACCCTTGACCTTCTCCTTACCATGGAGACGCTCTGCCTACTGAGCTATCGGGGCAACGCCGGAAAGCCTATCTCATCTCCGACCGCCGAAGCAATCCCGGAGCCTGAGAATGACATCACAGGCGTTACTCACTGGAACCAGCGAGTGGTGGCAGGTGAGGGATTCGAACCCCCGAAGCACGAAGCGTCTGATTTACAGTCAGATCCATTTGGCCGCTTTGGTAACCTGCCATGCGCCGCTCTCGCGGTGCCGTGAAAGAATAGCATTAAAATGATCCCGAGCGCCAATCGGAACGACGATTGGCCGAATTCCAACGAAAGGTGCACCCATGGCAGACTCCTCCTTCGACGTTGTCTCCAAGCTCGACCGCCAGGAGGTCGACAACGCCGTCAACCAGACCGCCAAGGAGATCGCCAACCGCTACGACTTCCGCGGCGTCGACGCCGCCATCTCCCTCAGCGGCGACACGATTGCGATGGAGGCGAACTCCGCCTCCCGCGTCATGGCAATCCTCGACGTGCTGCAGTCCAAGCTGATCCGTCGCGGCCTGTCGCTGAAGGTTCTTGACTACAAGGACCGCGAACCCAAGGCCTCCGGCAAGCTCTTCAAGCTCGTCTGTCCCCTCAAGGAAGGCATCCCCCAGGACACCGCCAAGAAGATCTCCAAGCTCATCCGTGAGGAAGGCCCCAAGGGCGTCAAGGCCCAGATCCAGGGTGACGAACTTCGCGTTTCTTCGAAGTCTCGTGACGACCTGCAGGCTGTCATCGCCCTCCTGAAGGGCCCCAAGGGCGAAGAGCTCGACGTCGCCCTCCAGTTCGTCAACTACCGCTGATC
>CATYYP010000096.1 GCA_958415245.1 Schaalia odontolytica
GAGCCTCGGGGGTGACGAGCTGCGCGGGAACGCCCTCATCGTGAGTGGCTTCCTCGCTGACCTGCTCGGGGGCCTCGTCCTCCTCGTAGGGGACGACGATGGGCGCGACCAGGTCGCTGGGCTCGTGAACGGGAGCCTGGACGACGGGCATCTCGTCGGGCGTGCGGCAGCCGAGGAAGAAGGATCGCAGCTGCATGGCGGCCTCTTGAGCGAGGACGCCGCCGATGACCTCGGTCGGGTGGGGCATGCGGGCGTCGCGCAGGACGTCGCGCAGGGATCCGGCGGCGCCGGCCTTGGGGTCCCAGGCGCCGAAGACGACGCGATCAATGCGAGAGGCGAGAATCGCGCCCGCACACATCGTGCAGGGCTCGAGGGTGACGATGAGCGTGCAGCCCGTCAGGCGCCAGGTTCCCCGGGCACGGCCGGCCTCGCGCAGGGCGACGATTTCGGCGTGACCCGCGGGGTCATGGTTGGCCTCGCGGCAGTTCCACCCACGTCCGATGATGCGGCCGTTTTCGTCGACGACGACGGCTCCGACGGGAACATCTCCCGTTTCGCGGGCGCGGTTGGCCAAGAAGAGGGCCTTGCCCATTGCTTCGCGGTACTGCTCATTCACGGTCACCCTCCTAGCTTACCGGCCAAATCACTGTTGGGGTAGTTGGAGTCCACAGTGACTCATGATGCTCGTGTGACGAATGAGTTTGATACGAGGCCCGACACGCTGCCGATCCGGGCCACCGACCGGCGCAGCGGAAGCGCCGAGGAGACCCCGGCCTCGTCTTCAACACACTGGATGCGCGCCAGCGGACGAACAAGGTAGCCTATAACCATGCGCCTCCACGTAGCTAATCACCCCCTGATCACCCATAAGCTCACCGTCCTGCGCGATCGCGAAACGCCGTCGGCGACGTTCCGCCAGCTCGTGGACGAACTGGTCACCCTGCTCGCCTACGAGGCGACGCGCGAAGTGGCCGTCACCGAGACCCCCATCCAGACCCCGGTCGCCCCCACAGTCGGTCTGAAGCTCTCCGAGCCTCGCCCAATCGTGGTCCCCGTCCTGCGCGCGGGCTTGGGCATGCTCGAGGGCATGACCCGCATGCTGCCCACCGCCGAGGTCGGCTTCCTGGGCATGCGTCGCGACGAAGACACCCTGGAGATCGAGACCTACGCGAACCGCCTGCCGGATGACCTGTCGGGCCGCCAGTGCTTCGTGCTGGACCCGATGCTTGCCACCGGCCACACCATGGTCGCGGCCACCAACTACCTCTTCGAGCGCGGCGCCAAGGACGTCACCTGCGTATGCATCCTGGCCGCTCCGGAGGGCATCAAGACGCTCGAGGACGCGATCGGTGACCGCGCCGACGTGAACGTCGTCGTCGCCGCCGTCGACGATCACCTCAACGAGAAGTCATACATCGTCCCCGGCCTGGGCGACGCGGGCGACCGCCTGTACGGCATCGTCGACTGACGAGGCGCGCACCCCTGACGCGTCACCACGCCGAGGGATGCGACACAGCTAACGTCACACAAGGAGTGGGGTCGGGATGAAAGTCCCGCGCCCATCCCTCGCATTTACTCAACAACAAAGGCGTAAATTAACCAGATTGGCTATTTTTGGCCCATTTTCCCTGATCACACCCTCGTGTGACCTTGAGCGCTAAGCACCCCAAGGCCTCGAAAATACCCTGCGCACGTTTCATGCTTGTCACATGGCACTGATTCAGACCAATCCCAAGCGCCGCCGCTACGGCGTCGCAGCAATCGCAGGTGTTCTCGGCGGCATCGTCTCCGCCATCGTAAAGTTCGGCTGGGAGGTGCCGCTGCCTCCGCGTACCCCCGAGCGCAACGCCACCAACCCACCCCAGGAACTGCTCCAGCAGCTGGGCGTCCCGGAGAGCGTCACCCACCTGTCCTACACCTTCAACGGTAACGAAGGACTCCCCTGGATCTCCTTCATCGTCCACTTCTCGTTCTCGATCGCCTTCGCGCTCATCTACTGCCTGCTGGCCGAGCGCTTCCCCCAGATCAAGCTCTGGCAGGGTGCCGCTTTCGGCATCTTCGTCTACGTGGCCTTCCACGTCGTTCTCATGCCGCTGATGGGCACCGTCCCGGCGCCCTGGAACCAGCCCTTCGCGGAGCACTTCTCCGAATTCTTCGGCCACATCATCTGGCTGTGGGTCATTGAAGTCTTCCGCCGCGACATGCGTAACCGCATCACGCACGAGCCGGACGCCGAGTTCCCGCTCGAGTCTCGCACCAACTGATCGCACCGCTTGCGCGGACAGACGGGTGGGCCCCGGAACCCTAAGGTTCCGGGGCCCACCCGTTATCTCTGCGAGCCTTTCGGCCCCGTAATCCGTCAGCCTTGGCGCCAGCGCGCCCCAGCCTCGTGGATCAGAACGCCGGGATGACCGAGCCGTCCGACCAGGTCTGCTCGATGTACTGCTTCACCTGATCGGAGTGCAGGAGCTTCTCGAGCTTGGCGATGGCGTCGGCCTTCTTGGAGTCACCCTTCCAGACGAGGACGTTCACGGCCGGGTTATCCACGGGAGACTCAACGACGAGGGCGTCACCGGAGATGGACTTGCCACCCTCCTGGGCGAAGTTGCCGTTGATGACCGCGTAATCGAAGTCGTCGAGCGAGCGGACCAGCTGCGGGCCCTCGACCTCGCGGAAGTCGAAGTTCTTCAGCTTGGTGACGGTGTTGATATTGACGTCGCCGTCACCCTCGGGGATCGAGACGAGGCCCTGGGTGGCCAGGAGCTCGAGCGCGCGGGACTGGTTGGCCGTGTCGGAGATGATGCCGATCGTGCCGCCGTCGGGCAGCTCGTCGAGGGACTTGTGCTTGTTAGAGAACACGCCGAGGGGCTCGAGGTGGATACCCTCGCCGGCCTCGAAGTTGTAGCCGAACTGCTTCTCCGCGTTCTCCAGGTACGGAACGGTCTGGTAGAAGTTGGCGTCCAGGTCGCCGTCGTTCAGCGCCGTGTTGGGCTGGACGTAGTCGGTGTACTCAACGATCTTGAGCTTAATGCCCGCGTCCGCGGCCAGGTTGTCGTTGATGTAGGTGAGGATCTTCGCGTGGGGCGAGGGGGTCGCGCCCACGGTCAGGGTGACGACGTCCGAGGAGGAGCCGGAAGCATCCGAGGAGGAGGAGCCGCCGCCGCAGGCCGCCAGGCCCAGGGTGGCAACGGCCGCCAGGCCGATAGCTGCGAGAGAGCGGTGACGCATGGTGTTTCTCTTTTCTTCTGCGTACTGGATGGGATGGATGGTCGAGGCCGGGGTGGCCTGACCGGGGTCTGTCAGCGCGCGCGGTGGTCGACCAGGCGCGAGAGGATATCGCCGATCAGCTGGATGATCTGCACGATGATGATGATGGCGACGACGGTGGAGATCATGACGTCGTCCTGCCAGCGGTTGTATCCGTAGTTGATGGCCATCTGGCCCAGGCCGCCGCCGCCGACGGCGCCCGCCATCGCGGAGTAGCCGATCAGGGTGATCGCCAGGGTCGTGATGGACTGGATGAGGGCCGGCATGGCCTCGCGAATGAGGACACCCCAGCGGATCTGACGGTTGGAGGCACCCATCATCTGGGCGGCCTCGATCTTGCCGGGATCGACGGCCAACAGGTTCGTCTCCACGAGACGCGCAAAGAAGGGCGCGGACAGGATGACGAGCGGCACGACGGTCGCGAGCGAGCCCGTGGACTTGCCGACGATCATCTTCGTGACCGGGATCAGCATGATGATGCCGATGATGAAGGGCAGGGAACGCACGATATTCACGACGAAGGACACGGCCTGGTACACGCCCTTGTTCGGGGTGAGTCCGCCCTTGCCGGTCTGCACGAGGAGGAGGCCAAGGAGCGTGCCGATGATGACCGCGAAGAGCGTGGACAGGCCCGTCATCATGAGGGTCTCGAGGATTGCCGGACCGAACTTGTCAGTGAGGGCCGGGTTATCAAACCACGTCGGGTCGCCCTTGCCCGCAGGTAGGAGCGACAGCGCGTGAGCGGCGGTGTGTGCGGCGGTCATTGGTCCCTCACTTCCGCGTGGACGTTGTTCTTGCGCAGCTGCTCGATGATCTTGTCAGCGTGGTACGCGGGCACGGTCAGGGCCAGGCGGCCCACCTGCACGCTGCCGAGGGACTCGAAGGTTCCGGCGGTCACGTCAGCGCCCATCGACGAGGCCAGGTGCAGGACCGTGGCGCCCGTGGGCACGCCCGGGTGCGAGGTGAAGACGACGTCGAGGAGGACGGTGCCAGCCGCGTTCGGTTCGAAGCGGCCCTCGGCGGATTCCGTCGGAACCGACTCGACGACCGGCATGGGGACCAGTTCGCGGGCCAGCGGAGTCGAGGGGTCGGACACGACCTCTTCGAGGGGGCCGGTCTGCAGGACCTGGCCGTGGCCGAGGAGGGTCACGGAGTCGCAGATCTCGCGGACGACGGCCATCTCGTGGGTGATGATGACGACGGTGACGCCGGCGACGTCGCGCACGTGGCGCAGCAGCGACAGGATCTGAGCGGTCGACTCGGTGTCAAGCGCGCTGGTCGGCTCGTCGCACAGGAGAACGGCGGGGTTGTCGGCCAGGGCGCGGGCGATGCCGACGCGCTGACGCTGGCCGCCCGACAGCTGGGACGGGTAGGAATCGCCGCGGCCTTCGAGGCCCACGAGCGCGAGGAGCTCCTCGACGCGCTCACGGCGCTTCGCGGCGGGCACGCCCGCCAGCTTGAGCGGGTAGCCGATGTTATCGGCGGCGGTGCGAGCGTCCAGGAGATTCGCAGCCTGGAAGACCATGCCGATGCGACGACGGGCAGCACGCAGCGCTGAACCCGTCAGGGTTGCCAGATCGAGGCCGTCGACGACAATGTGGCCCTCGGTGGGCTTCTCCAGAGCCGTCAGACAGCGGATAAGCGTGGACTTACCCGCACCCGAGCGACCGACGATCCCGTGGATCGAACCGCGATCAACGTGCAGGTTCACCCCATCGAGCGCGACGACCGTGCCGCCGTTTTTCACGGGGTAGACCTTGGATACCCCGGTGAGGTCAATCATGTGCATCTCCGTTACTGGGCCGCACGGCCCGCAACATCAGCATATGAGGGCCACGCGCGCGAGCGCTCGGAATGCTGTTACAAAACGCCGTATCGTGGCTAAACCCTCACCCATCAGCCCGCATTGTGGCTCCAGGTGCGCGACAAACTCCTATCCGGCACAGGCGATGCCCGCGAGCGCAGCGCCCCACGAGGCCGCCCACGTGCCGAGCGCCAGGGCGAGGCTGCGCCCCCGGAATCCGTCCGCCCACAGGGTCACCGCGTCCACGAGCGCGGTCGAAAACGTCGTGAAACCACCCAGGAAGCCCGTCGATACGATCGGCATGAGGCCTGCGGGCACCAGCTGAGTGGCCGCGCCTGCCAGGAAACACCCAATGACGTTGACGACCAGGATGCCGAGCTTCGCCCCCGCCGGGTCACCCCACGACGACAGAGCGCGCTGAGTCCCTCGATCCAGCCAGAAGCGGGCGCACGCGCCCACGCCGCCGGCCAGGGCCACGAACAGGAAGGTCGATCCGCTCACGCTCGCCCCTCCTCGCCGCTCGCTAGCCGCACTCCCGTGCGGCTACACAGCCACTCCCCCGCACGCATACCCGCCCAGGCACAGGCACCACCCAGCGCCAGGAGACCGAGGGACTGAGAGATGGCCTCGACAATTCCATTGAGCGAGGCGTATCCCACCGACGCGACAATGTACGTCCCGTACGTCGTGAACGCGCCCGCAAAACCCGTGCCGACCAGGAGCTTCAGGGACTTCAGCGAGGCTGCATCCCCCGCTCCGCGCGCCAGGCGCCCCGCCACCCACGCGGCCAGCGCGCCCAGGAGGAACGCGCCGACGGCGTTGACCGTCAGCGTCGACCACGACAGGAACAATCCGCGCACAGGCGAGGCCTTCGCAACCTCATCCAAGCCGGCACGCGCAGCCGTCCCCACGACCCCGCCCACGAAGACCGCCAACCAGTCGGGCACACGCATTCTCACCATGCACCCACTGTACGCCCGCCGCGCCACCGTCCGGGGAGGCGGATCCCGGGAGGCAGCCACCGCCTCGTACACTGGGCGCATGACAAACACCGGACGATTCGCACCCTCCCCCACGGGCGACTTTCACCTGGGCAACCTGCGCACCGCGATCCTCGCGTGGGCATGGGCGCGCACGACCGGGCGGCGATTCGTCCTGCGCATCGAGGACATCGACCGCGAACGCGCAGGGTCCGCCGAGCGCCAAATCGAGGACCTTCAGGCGATCGGAGTCGACTGGGACGGCGAACCCCTCATCCAAACCGAGCGGGCCGACGCGCACGAGGCCGCTCTGGCGTCGCTGGCCGCGCGCGGCCTCATCTTCGAGTGCTACTGCACCCGCCGCGACATCCGCGAGGCCGCCTCCGCACCGCACGTCCCACCCGGCCACTACCCGGGCACCTGCCTGACGCTGAGCGAGTCCGAACGCGACGAAAAGCGCGCGGCACTGGCCGCCGCTGGGCGCGCCCCCGCGCTGCGCCTGGCCGCCCCCTCGCCCGAGTGGACCGTGTTCGACGAGCTGCACGGCTCCTACACCGGGGCTGTCGACCACTTCGTCGTGCGCCGCGCGGACGGCGTGCCCGCCTACAACCTCGCGGCCGTCGTCGACGACGCGTTCCAGGGCGTCGACCAGGTCGTCCGCGGCTTCGACCTGCTCTCCCAGGCGCCCGCGCAAGCGCAGCTCGCCCACCTGCTCGGAGCCCCTGAGCCGACGTACGCGCACGTACCCCTCGCACTCGCACCTTCAGGGGCCCGATTGGCCAAGCGCGACGGCGCCGTCACCCTCTCTGACCTACAAGGCCTCGGCTGGTCCACCGAGGACGTCGTCTCATTTATCGGGTCGTCCCTGGGAGTGCCCGGGGCGCGTTGCGCCTCCGACATTGCGGACGCTCTCGGCATTACAGGATTGCGTTCCCTGCCGACCGAGCCGTGGGTCGTGACACCTCCCAGTTCCTGAGGGCTGCTTGCGGCCCCACGGG
>CATYYP010000097.1 GCA_958415245.1 Schaalia odontolytica
ATCTATGAATTGACGGTCGCCTTCGAGGGTGTCTCGCCTTCTGATGCCTGGCTTGCGGTTGGCACCTCGACGCTGAGCGCAGTTGTTGGCCTGGTGTTCCTCGCATGGGCCGCTCGCCTCAAGCCCACCGTGTTGTCCTGGTTGGCAGCATTCGGCTGGGGAACCGGTGGCGCGCTGATCTTTGCGGGATACGGCAACGGCGTCATTGACTCCGCTGTCGAGGCGAGCAACCTGAGCGATGAAGCGGTTGATTTCGTGACGTCCGTGCTCACGGGTCCCATCGTGGAAGAGACGGGTAAGGGAATTGGTGTTCTGGCGCTGATTCTCGCTGCTCGTAAGGTGCTCGATCGCCCTGCGCAGGGCGGCGTTCTTGGAGCGCTCGTTGGTCTCGGTTTCGCCTGGGGTGAGGACGTGGGCTACTACGTGAGCGCCCTTGAAAACGGGATGAGCGGACTGTGGGAATCGTTCCTCGTGCGGGCCATCCTTGGCGCATACGCGCATGCCATCTTTACCGGCGTGTTCGGATACGCGCTGGCCTGGGCGGTGCTGCGAGCAAAGAATGTGCTTACGGGCCTTCTCGTCGCGGTCGGCGGATTCGGCGGAGCACTCGCGCTGCACGCCCAGGCTAACGGCGTTGGGTTCCTGGCCCCCGAGGACTCGTGGAACCTCACCTACGGCGCGATCGAGATCCCCGTTTTCGTCGTGAGCGTCGCTCTCCTCGTGTGGGGCCTGCGCCGCCAGCGGGCTACCCTGGAGGCATGAGCGCACTCGACTGGCCTGTGGACGCGGACGGCTATCCCCATCGGGAGGCCGCCCGCGTCCTCCTCTTTGACGACAGCGGACGGGTTCTCTTGGCCAAGGGCCACGACGAGGATCAGCCGGAGCGGTTCTGGTGGTTCACGATCGGTGGCGGCATCGAAGCGGGCGAGGAGCCGCGCACCGCAGCCGTGCGTGAGGTCTTTGAAGAAACCGGCATCGAGCTGACCCCTGACGACCTGGTGGGTCCCGTCCTCTACCGGACCGCCGAGTTCGACTTCCTAGCGGTCACCGCCCGGCAGGACGAGTGGTTTTTCATCGCGCAGGCGCCCTCGACCGCCCTGAGCCGGGACGGATGGACCGAGCTGGAACGCTCCGTCATCGACACCCAGGCCTGGTGGGACATCGACGAGGCTGCCGCGCAGATCCTCGAGTATGCGCGCGCCTGGCGCGACGGGTGGGATGGGCGCATGATCCGCCTGACAGACACGCGAGAACCCTGACGTGTCCGGCTAGGCAAGGCCGAGGGGAGTGATCGCCAGAGACAGGTCCGGCGTGTTCAGCTGGACCGACACCTGCTCGCGCACGGCGGGCTTCGCGCAGAACGCGATACCGACCCCGGCCTCGTGCATCATGGGGATGTCGTTCGCCCCGTCGCCGATCGCAACCGTGCGCTCGAGGGGGACACCGAGGGACGAGGCCCAGGAACGCAAGCACTCGACCTTCACCTGGGAAGTCACGATGCGCCCCAGCACGCGGCCCGTCAACATGCCGCCGGCGACCTCGAGGCGGTTCGCCGCGTAGAAATCGATGTCGAGGGAGGCCGCCAGGGGAGCGACCACTTCCTCGAATCCGCCCGAGACGATGCCGAACTTTCCGCCGGCCCGGTGGACTGCGTCGATCAGCTCGCGAGCGCCCTTCGTGGGGGTGATGGCGGACAAGACATCACCGAAGACGGATTCGGGGACCCCCGTGAGGGTTGCAACGCGCTCGCGCAAAGACTGTGCGAAATCGAGCTCGCCATTCATCGCGCGAGACGTGATCTCGGCGACGCGCGCCCGCGTGCCCGCAGCTTCGGCGAGCTCTTCGATGACTTCCTGGCTGATCAGCGTCGAATCGACGTCGGTGATGACGAGGCCGGGTGCCCCGCTGGCACACAGCAGCGGAGCACCCGGCTCGTCAAGACGGTGAGTCATGCTCACTTGCGGACGACCGCACCCTTGGGAACGACCGTAATGCCGGACTCGGTGACGGTGAAGCCGCGCTCGCGATCGTGGTCAAGATCGACGCCGACGACGGCGCCTTCCTCAACGACGACGTTCTTGTCCAGAATCGTCTTCACGACCCGGGCCGAGCGGCCGATGCGACAGCCGTGCATAACGACGGAATCCTCGATCTTCGCCCACGAGTGGACGTAGGTGTTCGGGGAAATGATCGAGCGCACGATCTCACCGCCGGAGACGATGACGCCGGGGGAGACGAACGAGTCGATCGCGTGACCCAGACGATCCGCATCGCCGTAGACGAACTTGGCCGGCGGCAGCGAGCCGTCGATCATCGTCATGGTCGGCCAGTCGCGGTTGTACAGGTTGAACACCGGGTGCACCGAGATCAGGTCCATGTTCGCCTCGTAGTAGGCGTCCAGGGTACCGACGTCACGCCAGTAGTCGCGGTCGCGGTCGGTCGACCCCGGCACGTCGTTGTCCTGGAAGTCGTAGACGCCGCACTCGCCGCGCTCGACGAACCACGGGATGATGTTGCCACCCATGTCGTGCTTCGAATCGGGGTCGGCCGCATCTTCACGCAGAGCGTTGACCAGATCCTTCGTGGTGAACACGTAGTTGCCCATGGAGGCGAGGACCTTGGTGGGATCGTCGGGCAGGCCCACGGCGTTCTTCGGCTTCTCGAGGAAGTTCTTGACGACCCCGTTCTCGCCGTCGATGACGCCGAGCGCCGAAGCCAGCTCGATCGGCTGACGGATGCCGGCGACCGTGGCGGGCAGGCCCGAATCGATGTGGTGCTGGACCATCTGCGAGAAGTCCATACGGTAGATGTTGTCCGCACCGATGATGACGATGTACTCCGGCTGCTCGTCGTCGACGATGTTCAGCGACTGGTAGATGGCATCCGCGCTACCCAGGTACCAGTGCGGGCCGCGACGCTGCTGAGCCGGCACAGGAGCAATGAAGTTGCCGAGTAGGGGAGACGTGTACCAGGTCTTTGTGACGTGGCGGTCGAGCGAATGGGACTTGTACTGCGTCAAGACAACAATCTTGAGGTATCCGGAATTCACGATGTTCGACAGCGCGAAATCGATCAGACGGAAGTGACCACCGAACGGAACTGCCGGCTTTGCACGGTCATCCGTCAGGGGCATCAGTCGCTTACCCTCACCGCCCGCGAGAACGATTGCCAGGACGTGGTTCTTTGCCATGTGGCACCTCTTCGTTGGTCGAGTGGACCCGCATCGGCGCGAATCCGTGGGAGTGGTCACACTGTATTACAAATGTCTATCGATAGCTACACTGTCTCGTTTTCGACTAGCGGTGACGTGAGATCGGATACGATGTATCTCACACGTCGCTCCCGTCGGAAGGACCCCACCATGCGCGTTGATCTCCTTACCCGTGAATACCCGCCTCACGTCTACGGAGGAGCCGGTGTCCACGTGCTCGAACTGGCCAAGGTCCTGCGCGGCCTCGTCGATGACCTGCGTGTCCAGGCGTTTGACGGTCCGCGCGAAGCGGGTACCGATGGAGCCGACCCGGGCGTGACCGGACATGCCGATTTGCCTCAGCTGGCCGGAGTGAACGCCGCGCTGCGCACGCTTGGTGTCGACCTCGAGATCGCTGCTGCGTGCGAGGGTTCTGACCTGGTTCACTCCCACACCTGGTACGCGAATTTTGCCGGACACGTTGCGTCGCTTCTCGGCGACATCCCGCACGTGATCTCAGCGCACTCGCTTGAGCCGCTGCGCCCGTGGAAGGCTGAGCAGCTCGGCGGTGGCTACCGCCTGTCCTCCTACGTGGAGAAGACGGCCTACGAGGCTGCGAGCGCGATCGTCGCCGTCTCGAACGGCATGCGTGACGACATTCTGCGCTGCTACCCCGGCGTTGATCCCGAGCGCGTGCACGTCATCCACAACGGCATCGACCTGAACAAGTGGCACGCCCCCGAGGGTGAGGCGGGCGAGGAGCTGCGCGCCCGCGTACTCGCCGAGCACGGTATTGACCCGTCTCGTCGCACGGTCGTGTTCGTCGGCCGCATCACCCGCCAGAAGGGCCTCCCGTACTTCCTGCGCGCCGCCCAGCTTCTGCCCGATGACGTTCAGCTTGTGCTGTGCGCCGGCGCTCCCGACACCCCCGAAATCGCGGCCGAGGTCGAGGGCCTCGTCGCCGAGCTGCGCGCTCGCCGCTCCGGCGTCGTCCTCATCTCCGAGATGCTCCCGCAGCCCGAGGTGGCGGCGATCCTGTCCTCGGCGCAGGTCTTCATCACGCCGTCGGTGTACGAGCCCCTCGGCATCGTCAACCTGGAGGCGATGGCCCTCGGCCTGCCCGTCGTCGGCACCGCGACCGGCGGCATCCCCGACGTCATCGTCGATGGAGAGACCGGCTACCTCGTGCCGATCGACCAGAAGCAGGATGGCACGGGAACCCCGCTCGATCCTCGCGCCTTTGAGGAAGCGATGGCTGATCGCCTGGTGCGTGTCCTCGACGATCCTGAGCTGGGTCGTCGTATGGGTGAGGCAGGCCTCGTTCGCGCCCGCGATCACTTCTCCTGGGAAGCGATCGGCGTGAAGACCGCCGAGCTGTACCGTTCGCTCGTTTAGGGCGCACGTCACCCTATAGACGACTAGGCTGGATACATGACTTACGTCCTGAATCTTTCTCACGTGTCCCTCCAACGCGGGGACACGCAGGTCCTATCCGACGTCTCGTGGTCGACGCGCCCGCGCCAGCACTGGGTCATCGTCGGCCCGAATGGCGCCGGCAAGACCACGCTGGCGCGCGTGGCCTCGGGCCGTATCGCTCCCGATAGCGGAGAGGTGACGGTGTCGGAGACCGATTTGTCGCACGCCGACCCCTCAGAGATCGCCACGCGCGTGGGGCTCTCGTCGGCCGCGGTGGGGGCCAAGATCGTGCCGACTCAGTCGGTCCTCGACACGGTGCGCAGCGCCGCCTGGGGCCTTGCCGTCGCCCACGACGAGGAATACGAGCAGGTCGATGATGAACGCGCCCAGGCGCTCATGGACATCTTCGGTGTCTCTCACCTTGCCCAGCGCGAGTTTTCGACGCTCTCCGAGGGCGAGGCCCAGCGCGTGCTGCTGGCGCGCGCCCTCATGACCGACCCTGAGGTGCTCATCCTCGACGAGCCGACCTCGGGCCTCGACCTGGGTGCTCGCGAGCTGCTAATCGCCGCTCTGTCGGAGATCATGCAGGGTTCGAAGTCTCCGCAGGTCATCCTGGTGACGCATCAGATCGAAGAGATCCCCGCGGGTGTCACGCACTGCGCGATCATGTCGAACGGTGCGATCACGCACCAGGGGCCGATTGAAGACGTCCTGACGGGTGTCAACCTATCCGAGGTGTACGGCATGCCTCTGCTTGCTGGCAACACTGACGGGCGCTGGTGGGCGCGCGGTGTGAGCGCGTGAGAATAGGAGCGTAAGCGGTATGTGGTGGCTGTGGATTCTCGGCGCTCTCCTCTGCGGAATCGTCGAGGTCATGAGCGTGAGCTTCGTCTTCCTCATGTTTGCGATCGGCGCGTTGGCGGCGGGCATCGCGGGCGCGTTCGGCGCAAACCTGACGGTTCAGGTCATCGTCTTCATTGTCGTCTCGATTGCTCTCCTGGTCATCCTGCGTCCCTTCCTGAAAGGGCGTATCGACCGGTCCAGCGGTTACGTTCCCAGCAACACTGACGGTCTTATTGGCAAGACCGGATACGTGACCGAGGCCGTGGGAGAGCGTCACGGGCGTATCCAGTTCTCGGGTGGAGAGTGGAGCGCACGCACTGAGGGGCCCACGCTGCCCGTTGGCGCCGAGGTTCGTGTTGACCGCATCGACGGTGCAACCGCCGTCGTGAGCGCCCTCGACCCGGCTTCTGCGGCTCCGACACATCCTTATGGAGACTCGATCTCCTGATCCCGCACATCTTGTATTTTCATTGACGTAAGAAAGGAAAGACGCTGTGAATTCAGGAAACATCATCGGTAACATCGCGTTCATCGTGGTGCTTGCTCTTGTCGTTTTCGTCGTGGTCTCGCTCGCCCGCGCAGTGCGGATCGTTCCGCAGTCGCAGGCGTACGTCGTGGAGCGCCTTGGTCGGTTCCAGGCGGTCATGCAGGGTGGTTTCCACCTGCTGGTCCCCTTCGTGGACCGCGTCGCCGCGCGTATCGATCTGCGTGAGCAGGTCGCGAACTTCCCGCCGCAGCCCGTCATCACCGCCGACCAGGCGATGGTCTCGATCGACTCTGTCATCTATTTCCAGATCACGGATCCGCGCAGCGCGACCTACGAGGTCGCTAACTTCCTGCAGGCGATCGAACAGCTGACCGCCACGACGCTGCGTAACCTGATCGGCTCCCTTGACCTGGAGCAGACGCAGACCTCGCGCGAATCGATCAACAAGCAGCTGCGCGGCGTTCTTGACGAGGCCACGGGTCCGTGGGGCATTCGCGTGACCCGCGTGGAACTCAAGTCCATCGAGCCGCCGCCGCGAGTTCTGGCTGCCATGGAGCAGCAGATTACGGCGGAGCGCACCAAGCGTGCCACGATTCTGACGGCCGAGGCCGAGCGTGAGGCCCAGATCAAGAAGGCTGAGGGTGCCAAGCAGGCCGCCGTTCTGGCCGCGTCTGCCCAGCAGGAAGCACAGGTTCTTCAGGCGAAGGGCCAGAAGGAAGCCCTGATTCTGCAGGCTGAGGGTGCCCGTCAGGCGCAGATCCTGCGCGCACAGGGTGAGTCTGAAGCCATTCAGACGGTCTTCGCGGCCATCAACGCCGGAAAGGCCACGCCTGAGCTCCTGTCCTATAAGTACCTGGAAATGCTGCCGAAGATCGCAGACGGCCAGGCGTCCAAGCTGTGGATGCTTCCCTCTGATCTCACCGGCGCACTGGAATCCATCTCGAAGGGTTTCAACTTGGGCAAGTAGACTGAAGCCATGCCGGGCCGACCGCAGTCCCTGCGGTCGGCCCGTTCATTTTCTCGACGGGAGGACATCGGTGGATTCGCATCAGGAATATGTGCTGCGTGAGGTGGCACAG
>CATYYP010000098.1 GCA_958415245.1 Schaalia odontolytica
CTACTGGCCGCGCTTGACGGATTCGAGCAGCATGACGGCCACGTCGCGCACCTCCGGGAGCTTTCCGCCGCGCGAGGCGGTGGCGGCCTCGGCGCTCTGAGTGTCGGCGTCGGAGGAGACGAAGCCGGCGGACGTGCCCGAGGCCGAGCCGAGCATCTGGGAGCAGAAGGGGCAGGCCGTCGCGACGACGTCCGCGCCCGTGGACGCGGCCTCGACGATGCGGGCGTCCGCGATCCGGGTCCCGCGCGTCTCCTCGAACCAGGCATGCGCGCCGCCCGCGCCGCAGCACATCGCGCGGTCGCGGTTGCGCGGCATCTCGACGAGCTCCACGTTCGGCAGAGAGCCCACGAGCTCGCGCGGCGGCTCGTAGACGCGGTTGTGGCGTCCCAGGAAGCACGCGTCGTGGTAGGTCACCTTCAGGGGCGCGCCGACCGAGGGAGCGTTGCCCGCGGACTGCGCCCCGGCCTCGTCCGTGGAGTCCGCGCCCGTAGAGGGAGCGTTGCCCGCGGAAGTGGGGGCCATCGGCGTGAGCAGGCCGTCGCGCACCAGGCGGTTGAGGAGCTGCGTGTGGTGGACGACGTCGAAGGAGCCGCCCAGCTCCGGGTACTCGCCGGCGATCGTGTTGAAGCAGTGCGCGCAGGAGACGACGATCTTCTGGGGCTTGGCTTCCTTGAGCGTGTCGATCGCCTGGGCGGCCAGCATCTGGAAGAGTGCCTCGTTGCCGGCGCGGCGGGCCGGATCGCCCGTGCAGGACTCGCCCGAGCCGAGGACAGCGAAGGACACGCCCGCGGTGTGCAGCAGCTCGGCGATGGCAGCGCTGGTCTTCTTCGCCGTGTCGTCGTAGGCGCCCGCGCAGCCCACCCAGAACAGGTAGTCGACCTCGGAGGCGTCCTCGATGTCCTCGCCGACGACGGGGATGTCGAAGTCCAGCTTCTTTGCCCAGTCCATGCGCTTGCGGGCGGGCTGGTTGTAGGGGTTCGCCTTGGATTCCATGCCGCGGAACGCGCGACCCAGCTCGCGGGGGAACGCGCCCTCCATGAGGACCTGGTGGCGGCGCAGGTCGAGGATGTGGTCGATGTGCTCGATGTCGACGGGGCACTGCTCGACGCAGGCGCCGCAGTTCGTGCAGTCCCACAGGACCTCTTCGGAGACGACCTCGGGGACCAGGGGAGCGGTCACCGCGGAGACGCCCTCGGGGCCGGTCGCGCCCGACAGGGACAGGGCGGAGACGAGGTCGAAGGAGTGCGGCGAGGCCGGCACGCCCTTGTCGAGGAGGACCTCGCCGTCCTCGAGCTTCTGGTGGCCCTCCTCCTGCTCGACGATCTGCACGTTGGAGGCGGACTCCATGTGGTCGCGCAGGCCCATGATGAGCAGCTTGGGGGAGAGGGGCTTCTGGGTGTTCCATGCGGGGCACAGCTCCTGGCAGCGGCCGCACTCGGTGCACGAGTACAGGTCCAGGCGGGCCTTCCACGAGAAGTCGTCGATCGTGCCCACGCCGAGGACCGTGTCCTCGGGCAGGTCGTCGAAGTCGTCCTCGCTGGTCACGGGCTTGCCGTCAATGAGCATGTGGTCGGCCGGTCCCAGGGACTTCGTGCCGTCCGCGTTGCGACGCGTGTACAGGTTGAGGATCGCGACGAAGCGGTGCCAGGCGACGCCCATGCCGGTCTGGATGCCGACGACCGTCAGCCAGGTCATGGAGGTGATGACCTTGAGGGCGCTGACCAGCACGATCGCGTTAGCCAGCGAGGTGGCCGAGGAGGAGGCAGCGGCCGCGAAGAGGGCGCCCAGCCAGCCGGTGAGGGGGAAGTGCAGGGCGGAGGCGTGGGCCTCGAGGCCCGGCGTGACGCTGAACAGGGCGTATTCGAGGCCGCGCAGGGCCACGACGCACGCGCACACGATGAGGATGACCCACTCGACGAAGAGCGCCTGCCAGCGGGTCGAACCCAGGAAACGGGAGGCCAGGCCGCGCGGGGAGGAGTCGCGCGGGTGGGGCTTGGCCAGGGACGAGGGCGGGGTGCCTTCCGGGTCGGCCGCGGTAGCAGCGGCGTCGGGATCGTCGTTCGAGAGGGCCGCCTCGGCGGCCGTGCCGCGCCCGGCGTGCTGACGCACGACCATCAGGGCGATGATGCCAACCAGGCCGCCCCACGCGAAGACCTCGGTGAGCCACTCCCACGGCGCGAAGTGGCCGAGGAGGGGCAGCGTGAAGGTCTGGACGCGCAGCTGCGCGTAGCCCGTGACCAGGGTGAGGAAGAGGATCGGGAAGGACACCATGACCAGCCAGTGGGCGGCCTTGATCCACGGGCGTCCCTTGAACTCGCGGTGCGTGAGGGCTGCGGAGACGACGCCCCAGAGGCGCTTGCCCACGGGGGTCAGGCGTCCCGGGTCGGGCGTGCCCGCCGAGACCGTGCGCCACATGTGCGTCAGGCCTCGCGCGAACGACAGGACGGCCACAGCGCTCACCAGCAGGGCGAGTCCCCACATGATGGCGCTCAGCGTCGGATTGGCCACGTTTCCTCCTCAAGATTGCTGCACTCCATTGTGTCATCTCGGCACTGGAGAGAACGGTTCTGCCCCGCAAAGCGTGCGCAATTACGCGCTGCGCGTCGTGTTTGCTGGGCCTGCGTGTGCTCGCCACAACGTGGATATATGCCACGGTCGCGCAAAAAGTGTGGGAGAGTGAGAGCGTGCTTCCCGTCTCGCAGCCAGACATGACACTGTCCGACCAGGAACTCTTCGGAGACGACCACCCGCATGATCACTGCGGGGTCTTCGGAGTATGGGCCCCGGGCGAGGACGTTTCCCGCCTGACCTACTTCTCCCTCTACGCCTTGCAACACCGCGGCCAACAGAGCGCCGGTATTGCGACGTCGAATGGCAAGCAGATCCTCGTGTATAAGGATCAGGGCCTCGTCTCGCAGGTGTTCTCCGAGCAGTCCCTCCAGGGTCTGCGCGGCCACATCGCTCTCGGCCACGTCCGCTACGCGACGACCGGCGCGGACGTGTGGCGCAACGCCCAGCCGACGCTGGGCCCCACCCCCACGGGCACGCTCGCCCTGGCCCACAACGGCAACCTCACCAACACGGTCGAGCTGCGCGAGCTGGCCGTCGAGATCGCCGACGACGGCGAGGACTTCGAACGCGGCGCCTCCACCGACACCTCCCTCGTGACCGCGCTGCTGGGCATGGCCGACCGCATCCCCGGGCCGACCCCCTTCATCGCGTCGCCGTCCGTGACGCCCGGGCACACGGGTGCGGACGAGGCCGCCCCGGCCTCGTCGGTTGCTGACGACCTCGAGCCCGCGCCCCTCGTCGGCGCCGCCCTGAAGGTCCTGCCGCGCATCAAGGGCGCGTTCTCCCTGGTCTTCATGGACGAGAACACGCTGTACGCCGCGCGCGACCCGCACGGCTACCGCCCGCTCGTGCTGGGCCGCCTGGCCTCCGGCTGGGTCGTCGCCTCCGAGACCGCCGCCCTGGACCTGTGTGGCGCGACCTTCGTGCGCGAGGTCGAGCCCGGCGAACTCATCTCCATCGACGCGTCGGGCGTGCACTCGCGCCGCTTCGCCGTGCGCCGCTCCAACACCTGCGTCTTCGAGTACGTGTACCTGGCCCGCCCCGACACGACGATTGGCGGGCGCCGGATCGTCGCCGCGCGCCACGAGATGGGTGCCGCCCTCGCGCGCGAGAATCCCATCGAGGCGGACCTGGTGATCCCCACGCCCGACTCGGGCACGCCGGCCGCGATCGGCTACGCGCAGGAGTCCGGGATTCCCTTCGCCCAGGGCCTCGTGAAGAACGCGTACGTGGGCCGCACGTTCATCCAGCCCACGCAGTCCCTGCGCCAGCTGGGCATCCGCCTCAAGCTCAACCCGCTGCGCGAGGTCATCGAAGGCAAGCGGTTGGTCGTCATCGACGACTCGATCGTGCGCGGTAACACGCAGCGCGCGCTCGTCAAGATGCTGCGCGAGGCCGGGGCCGCCGAGGTGCATATCCGCATCTCGTCCCCGCCGGTGCTGTGGCCGTGCTTCTTCGGTATCGATTTCCCGACGCGCGCCGAGCTCATCGCCTCGTCCATGAGCGTTGAACAGGTGCGCGAATCCATCGGTGCCGACTCCCTGGCCTACCTGTCGATCGACGGCATGGTTGGTGCCACCGGACAGGGCACGTCCCTGTGCATCGGCTGCTTCACCGGCGAATACCCGGAGACGATTCCCGCTGGGACGCCCGTGCCCGGAACCCCCGACGCCACCCCCTGCTAACCTCCACGCCCGCGACGCAACCCCTGCGCCGCGGGCGTCGTTCTCAACCCGACCACCCAGACACGGCCTCGTCGAGCGCCATCCGCGAAAGGCCCCACCCATGACCGACACCCCCCTGGACTACGCGACCGCTGGCGTCGACACCGCTGCGGGCGACCGCGCCGTCGAACTGATGAAGAGCGCGGTGGCCGCCACCCATGACTCCACCGTCCTGGGCGCGACCGGCGGATTCGCCGGCATGGTCGACGCGTCGGCGCTGCTGGGCATGGAGAAGCCGCTGCTCGCGACCTCCACGGATGGCGTGGGCACGAAGATCGCGATCGCGCAGGCCATGGACGTACACGACACGATCGGCCAGGACCTGGTCGGCATGGTCGTCGACGACATTGTCGTGATCGGCGCGCGCCCGGTCCTCATGACCGACTACATCGCATGCGGACACGTGGTCCCCGAGCGCATCGCCTCCATCGTCACCGGCATCGCGCGCGCCTGCGAGGCCACGGGCACGCCCCTCATCGGCGGCGAGACCGCCGAGCACCCCGGCGTCATGGAGCCCGACGACTACGACATCGCGGGCGCCGCGACCGGCGTCGTGGACGCCTCCAAGCTGCTGGGCCCCGAGCGCGTGGCCGACGGCGACGTCGTCATCGCCATGGCCTCTTCGGGCCTGCACTCCAACGGCTACTCGCTGGTGCGCTCGGTCGTCTCCCGTGTCGGCGCCTCGCTGGAGTCCCACGTGGCCGAGTTTGGCCGCACCCTCGGCGAGGAGCTCCTCGAGCCCACCCGTCTGTACACGCGCCTGTGCCTGGACCTGGTCGAGCGCTTCGGCGTCGGCGGGATTCACGCCTACTCGCACGTGACCGGCGGCGGCCTGGCCGCGAACCTGTCGCGCGTCCTGCCCCAGGGTGCTATCGCCACCGTGGATCGCTCCACGTGGACCATCCCCGCCGTGTTCGACTGGGTGCGCCGCGGCGGCGACGTCACCTGGGTCGGCATGGAGGACTCCCTGAACCTGGGCGTCGGCATGGTCGCCGTCGTCTCCGCGTCCGTGGCCTCCGAGGTCCTGTCCGCGATCAACGAGGCCGGGGTGGCCGCGTGGGTCCTGGGCTCCGTCACGTCGGCCGGCGCCGACGGAACCGTGGCTGGCTTCGGGTCGGTTTCGGACCTGAGCGCGGATTCCTCCGGCGTGCGCCTCATCTCCGGCACGAAGGGCGTCCAGGCGGGCGCCGTGCTGCTGCACGGCGAATACCGCGTCGGCTGAGCGTTGCTTGGCCTGAGCTGAGCTGAGCTGAGCGGCGCGCCCGCTCTGAATGCGCGAGAGGGGTCGAGGCCTGCGGGCCTCGACCCCTCATCGTACGCGCGTCAGAAATAGCGGTTCGGGTACGCCAAAGCGGCGGACCGGTTCTCGGTCCGCCGTGTGGCTGAGCCGTTACTTAGTGGAGGATCCACCCGTCCAGAAGGACTCATCGAGCTGCTCCGGATCGATGTCGTCTTCTTCTGCGGGCATCTCGGCGAAGTCGGCGTATTTCGAGTAGAGGTCGTCGTCGATCGCATCGTCCTCTTCGGGCTCGTCCGCCGGCACGTGTGCCAGGTACGAGTCCTCATCCGCCAGCTCGCGCTGAAGTGCGTTTAGGTCGGTGTCGGGGCTGAAATACTTCAGCTTCCGAGCGACTTTCATCTGCTTAGCCTTTTGACGGCCGCGCCCCATGGCGTCGACCCCCTCCGCGTCGTTCGGGTCCGCGTAAAGCGGTTCCCTGGGTGTTCAAAATGTTTCGTGGGACCATCATAGCTAATGACGGGCCTTGACCTCACCTTGGATTGCGTTTTGCGCGCTCAGCGGAGCGGTGCGATGGGCGCGGAAGCCCACGAAACTGGGGAAACAGAACCGGCGCAACCCGCGGCCAGTGTGGCCGGAGTTACGCCGGTTCGCGTCAGTTGGTGCTTACAGGGCCTCGGTGACGTCGGACTTGAGGGCCTGAAGCGTGTGTGCGGCGGCCTCGCGGGCTGCGCGGCGGGCTTCGCGACGGGAGCGACGCGACGAGCGGGTCGCCAGCAGGACGATCACGCCGATGGCGCCGACCGCGGACAGGGCGACGATGCCGACCTTCTTAATGGCCTCGGCGTTACCGCCGGCGGCGTCCTGCAGGGTCAGCGACGCGGACTGCTTGAAGGAGGCGAAGCGGGCGCTGGCCTCTTCCTTCGCCTCCTGGGCGAGGGCGGCGGGCTGGACGCGCGCGTACAGCTGGTCAATCGTGGCGGCGAGCTCGGCGCGCTGACGCTCGAGGTCGGCGGTGATCTGAGCTTCCGTGCGAGGCTCGGCGGGGGCGGCCTCGCCGACGGTCACGTTACGCGTATCGAGGTTGGTGCTCACTTGCCCAGTCCCTTCTCGATGGCTTCCTTGGTGGCGGCGACCGACGCGGCCGGGTCGGGGCGGTGGGCCTGCGCGCTCTTTAGGGAGCTGATGCCCACGAGCGCGAGGATCAGCACGATCAGGAGGAGGATGCCGACGACGATCAGCGACGCCGCCCACGCGGGGACGACGAGTTCGAGGGCGACCTCGATCGTGTGGAAGACCCAGCCCAGCAGGTAGAGCGCGAAGACCGCGGCGGCCACGAGGAGGCCGATGCCCTTACCGCTCTTGGACGCGAAGGCGCGAAGCTTCGCCTTGTTCAGCTCGACCTCGTCGCGGATGATGCTGGAGATCTCGCCGGTGACCGACGCGACCGCCCCGGCCTGGCAGGCCGAGGCCGATCGGT
>CATYYP010000099.1 GCA_958415245.1 Schaalia odontolytica
AACCGCCTCATTGAACTGCAGATGGAAGGATCCGTCGGCTGATGACGACCCCCAATACTATCGTTGACACCATGAACAAGGCCCACTCGCACGGGGCTGACGCTGAGAAGGCTCACCCGTCGCGCGCGGACCGTCCGACCTCGTTCAACCTGGACGACATTGCCGTTCCGCACGGACGCGAGGAGGACTGGCGATTCACCCCGATGCGTCGCATCGAGCGCCTCTTCGAACCCGCCAACTACGACGCGGGCGATGCGCCCGTGACGGTTGACGCTCCCGCTCCCGTCGTCGTCGAAACCGTGACCCGCGACGACAAGCGCCTCGGAACCGTTCTTGCTCCCGGCGATCGCACCGCCGTCGTCGCATGGAACGGCTTTGAGCAGGCGACCGTCGTTGAGATCCCGGCAGAGGCCGAGCTCGACGCTCCCGTTCGCATCAACGTGGCGGACATCGAGGGCACCCGCGCGCAGCACATCGTGATTCGCGCCGAGAAGTTCTCGAAGGCTACCGTCATCCTGTCGCACACCGGATCCGCGCAGGCTGCGCTCAACCAGACCGTTGAGGTTGAGACTGGTGACAGCGCGAACCTGACCGTCGTGTCGCTGCAGGAATGGGACGATTCCGTTCTGCACGCCTCGAACCAGCGTCTGGCGCTCGGCCGCGACTCCAAGCTCACGCACATCGTCGTTAGCTTCGGCGGTGACCTCGTGCGCGTGTGCGCCGACACCGACTTCCGCGGCCCCGGCGCCGAGCTCAACATGCTCGGCATCTACTTCGTGGATGGTGGCCAGCACCTCGAGCACCGCGTGTTCGTTGACCACTCCCAGCCGAAGTGCTTCTCGCGCGTCACCTACAAGGGCGCCCTCCAGGGCAAGGATGCGCACTCGGTGTGGATCGGCGACTGCCTCATTCGCGAGGCCGCCGACGGCACGGACACCTATGAACTCAACCGCAACCTGGTGCTCACCGAGGGTGCGAAGGCCGACTCCGTCCCCAACCTCGAGATCGAGAACGGCGAGATCGAAGGCGCCGGACACGCGTCTGCGACCGGTCGTTTTGACGACGAGCAGCTGTTCTACCTGATGAGCCGTGGTGTTCCTGAGCACGAGGCACGCCGCCTGGTCGTGCGCGGCTTCTTCGCCGAACTGATCAACCAGATTGGCGTCCCCGAGGTGGTCGACCACCTCATGGCAACCGTCGAGGCCGAGCTGGCCAAGTCCCGTAACAACTGAGCTGTAAGGAATACATATGTCGACTCTGCGTATTAAGGATCTGCACGTCTCCGTCGAGACGGCCGAGGGCCCCAAGGAAATCCTCAAGGGCGTCAACCTCACCATCAACTCCGGCGAAATCCACGCCATCATGGGCCCCAACGGCTCCGGCAAGTCCACCATGGCGTACGCTCTGGCCGGTCACCCCGACTACGAGATCACCTCGGGTGAGGCATGGCTCGACGACCAGCTCATCACCGAGATGAGCGTCGACGAGCGCGCCAAGGCAGGCCTGTTCCTGGCCATGCAGTACCCCGTCGAGGTCGCTGGCGTGTCCGTCTCCAACTTCCTGCGCACCGCCAAGACCGCGATCGACGGCCAGGCCCCGGCCCTGCGCTCGTGGGTCAAGGACATGAAGAGCTCCATGGAGAACCTGCGCATGGACTCCGACTTCGCCGAGCGTGACGTCAACGTCGGCTTCTCCGGCGGCGAGAAGAAGCGCCTGGAGATCCTGCAGATGGAGCTGCTCAAGCCCTCCTTCGCCGTCCTCGACGAGACCGACTCCGGCCTCGACGTCGACGCTCTGCGCATCGTGTCCGAGGGCGTCAACCGCGTCCACGACGAGACCGGCTGCGGCGTCATGCTCATCACGCACTACACCCGCATCCTGCGCTACATCAAGCCCAGCCACGTTCACGTTTTCGTTGACGGCCACGTCGCCGCTCAGGGCGGCCCCGAGCTGGCCGACGAACTCGAAGAGAACGGCTACGACAAGTACCTGGGTCTCTGATCACCGTGTCTACGGACTTCACCGCCGCCGAGCTCGACGCGATTCGATCGGACTTCCCGATTCTGAGTCGCGTCGGGCGCGGCGGCGCGCCCATTGCGTACCTCGACGCATCTGCGACCTCGCAGAAGCCTGCGTGCGTCATCGACGCCGAGGCCGACTTCTACCGCCGTAGCAACGGCGCGGTCCACCGAGGTACGCACCTTCTCGGCGACGAGGCGACCGACGCGTTTGAGAGCGCTCGGGGTACCCTGGCCTCGTTCGTGGGTGTTGCACCTGACGAGATCGTGTGGACGAAGAACGCGACTGAGGCGATCAACCTCGTCGCTTTGTCCATGGGAAACGCGTCGCAGGGCATGGGAGGCGCAGAGTCTGCCGCACTGCGCGTGGGACCGGGCGATCGCATTGTCTGTACGCGCGCCGAGCACCACGCGAACATCGTTCCGTGGCAGCAGCTATGTGAGCGTACGGGCGCTGATCTCGCATGGCTCGATCTCACGCCCGACGGTCGCATCGACCTGGACACGCTGTCGGTGATCACGCCGAATACCCGGCTGGTCGCATTCACCCACGTGTCTAACGTGACGGGTGCCGTTTCACCTGTTGCCGCGGTGACCGCGGCTGCCCGCGCTGTCGGCGCGCTGATCCTCCTTGACACGTGCCAGTCCAGCGCGCACATGCCGCTCGACCTATCCTCGCTCGACGTGGACTTCGCGGTGTTTTCATCGCACAAAATGCTGGGTCCGACGGGCGCCGGCGCGCTGTGGGGACGTCGTGCGCTTCTAGCTGCGATGCCGCCCGTTCTCACCGGCGGCTCGATGATCGAATGGGTGACCATGGAGGAATCGACCTTCATGGCTCCTCCCGAGCGCTTCGAAGCCGGATCGCAGCCTGTCGCGCAGATCGCCGCCTGGTCGGAGGCACTGCGCTACCTGTCGACGCTCGGCATGGACCGTGTGGAGGCCCACGAGCATACGCTTACCCGCATGATGCTCGACGGAATCTCGTCGATCGACGGTATTCAGGTCCTCGGCCCAGAATCGGACGTTGATCGCATCGGTGTCGTCGCTTTCGCCGTCGACGGTGTACACCCGCACGATGTCGGCCAGTTCATGGACTCCGTGGACGTGGCCGTGCGCGTCGGACACCACTGCGCGATCCCTCTCCATACGTTCTTCAAGGTGCGTTCTTCCGCGCGTGCGTCCGTCGCACCGACCACGACAGCGCAAGAGATCGACCGTCTCGTCGATGGATTGTCGAAGGTACGCAGTTTCTTCGGCCGATAGAATCGACAACAGTACCGGAATCATTTGGAAAGGTTGCCATGGGAAGTCTTGAGCAGTTGTACCAGCAGGTCATCCTCGATCACGCTCGTGAGAAGCACGGTGCGGGGGATCCGAGCGGTATGGATGCCTCGTCGCACCAGGTGAACCCCACATGCGGTGACGAGGTAACACTGGGCGTCACGCTGGATGGGGACCGGCTTGATTCCCTGCAGTGGGACGGTGACGGCTGCTCGATCTCACGCGCGTCGCTGTCCATGATGACCGACCTAACCCATGGCAAGTCCGCCGAGGAAATCGGCCGCCTGTACCGGGACATGGAGGTCATGATGCATTCGCGTAACCTCGGCGTCGACGATGAAATCCTCGACGACCTGGGCGACGCCGCCGCCCTCGAATCGACCTCGCAGTTCGCGAATCGTGTGAAGTGTGCCCTCCTGGGCTGGTATGCGCTGCGCGACGCGATGGCCAAGTCCGGCATCGATATTTCCACCGCGGGCGAGCCCGCTGAGCAGTAAAGGAACACCCATGAGTAACCCGATGGCTCAGTCTGAGCCCGTCGAGCAGCGCTTCGGAGCGCCCGCGCAGGAAGCGCCGGCCGCCGAGGTACCCACCCGTCAGATTAATGGCACCGACGTCATTGAGCAGGGCACCCTTGCGGCCGAGAACGTGCTCGAAGCCCTCAAGGACGTTATCGACCCCGAGCTCGGCATCAACATTGTTGATCTCGGCCTGGTCTACGGCGTCGTCATCGGCTCTGAGAACCAGGTACGCCTCGACATGACCCTGACGTCGGCCGCCTGCCCGCTCACCGATGTCATCGAGCGTCAGGCGCAGACGATTCTGTCTGCCGTCACCGATGAGGTCCAGATTAACTGGGTCTGGATGCCGCCGTGGGGCCCCGATCGCATCACGCCCGATGGCCGCGAACAGCTGCGTGCCATTGGTTTCAACGTCTGATCGACGCGCGACGTGAATCCCCCGGAAGCAAGAGCTTCCGGGGGATTTGTGTTCTGCTCGGTAATGACCGAGTTGGTGGTTTCGTGAGCCTTGGTCAGCGCGGTGAAACGGAGTATCACGCCCTGCAGACAGGGACTACGCGCGGCCGAGTGTCTCGCGCACGAGCTGG
This sequence comes from Schaalia odontolytica, assembly GCA_958415245.1. Lineage (GTDB taxonomy): Bacteria > Actinomycetota > Actinomycetes > Actinomycetales > Actinomycetaceae > Pauljensenia > Pauljensenia odontolytica_D. Next base: position 4,411 of record CATYYP010000099.1, read on the forward strand.
GCGACCTTACGACGCAGGATCTTGCCCATCTGATTGCGCGGAAGCTCGGCGATAACGACGAGTTGGCGGGGGAGTGCGTAGTGCGCAATCGTCTTCTCCGCCCAGGCGCGTACCTCCTCGAGAGTCAGCGGCGCGCTGCCCTCTTCCATGATGATGGCAGCGGCGACTTCCTCGGTCGCCTCCGAAACGGGAACCCCCACGACGGCAACATCATTGACCGACGGATGACTGCGAATCGCAGCTTCCACTTGGGACGGGTAGACGTTGAACCCGCCGGACAAAATGAGTTCCTTCTTACGGTCCGCCATCGAAATGAAGCCGTCGCTATTCACGCCGATATCGCCGGTCTTAAACCAGCCCTCAGACGTAAAGACGCGTGCGGTCTCTTCGGGCGCATCCAGATATCCTTCAAAGACCTGAGGTCCACGAACAATAATCTCCCCAGGCTGTCCATCCTCGACGTCGAGCGTATCGTCGTCGAGCGAGACGAGGCGTAGCTGCGTGGAAGGGAAGGGAACCCCCAGAACCCCGTGGCGGCGCTTGTCCGACAGAGGCGCACCGGTCAACACCGGAGCGGTTTCGGACAAGCCATAACCCTCGACGATCATGCCACCGGTAGCTTCCTCCCACTCACCAGCGAGCTTCGTCGACAGCGGCATGGCTCCCGCGACCGAGTAGCGAATGGAGGAAAGGTCTGTCTTCGTCCGTGTGGCGAGTCGCAGGATCCTCTCAAACATGGGAGGAACACCGACAAAGAATGTGATCGGACGTCGTTTATGCGCGTCGAGAGCCATCTGCGCGTCAAACTTCGGGAGCAGAACCTGGGTGGCCGCCTTGCGCACGGATGCGCACAGGAAGAACGTCAGCCCGAAGGCGTGGAAGTAGGGGAGAAGCGAAAAGAAGGTTTCGGCTCCCTCGTGCAGCTTCCACACCCAGAACATGCACTGGTTAACGTTGACCCCGATGTTGCGGTGGGTGAGGGGAGCAGACTTGGGGATGCCGTTCGTTCCGGAAGTGTGCAGGATGACCGCGCGATCGTCGGGTGAGGGCAGCGGGAACGATGCCTCAATGGGCGCCGACGAGGCCGTGGCGCGGTCCCACGACCGCGTGCCCGAAGGGACGGAGCCGCGCAGCTGATTGCGGGTCTCGCGTGCCCGAGCAACCGGAAGGCTCAGGAGCAGACGCTGCGAGGCGGGCATGCCGTGCGAAATATCCACCGTGAACACGGTGTCGAGAACGCTGAGCGGATAGGCATCCACGCACTTTTCCCACACGATCGCCACCTTGCCGCCGTGGCGGCGCAGCTGGCCCGCAATCTCCGAAGCCGGAGCGAGAGGATTATGCTGCGCAGCAACCGCCCCAATACGCATACACGCGTAGAAGGCAACAAACGCCTGCGGGCAGTTCGGCAGCGCGATGGCCACCGTATCGCCCGGCCAGACCCCGGCCTCGTGCAGAACCCGCGCGGCCTTCAGAACCTGATCGCGCACCTGCGCGTACGTGGTCGTCGCCCCGAAGTAGTCGAGCGCGATGCGGTTGGGATATAAGCGCGCCGCATCGTCCAAGAGACTGTACAGCGATTCATCAGGCACGGGCACCTCGTAGGGGACCGCGTCGTACATGTCGTGAGCCTGCTCGACGATGCTGCGTGTCATGACTACCTCCTGCGATTCCGCGCGCTCAATTGTACCGACGCAGGTGCGCTTACACCCGAGGAACGCTCCAGGTGTCACACGTAGAGATATCACCAGAATCAAGTCCGCGCTGCAGCCACGTCGCACGCTGCTGGGCACTGCCATGCGTCCACGTCTCCGGGTTGGAGGACCCCTGGTACTTTTCCTGCAGACGGTCATCGCCGATTGCCTGAGCGGTCTGGAGCGCACCCAGGACCTGATCGGCCGTCGGGGTCTTCAGGAACGGAGTGCCGGTCGAGGGGTCTGGGGTGTTGGACGCCCAGTGCATCCATACGCCGGCGTAGCAGTCCGCCTGAAGCTCGCTGCGCACGCCCGCCCCCTGTTCCCCGGACTCACGCGTGTCGTGCGCGCGGAAGACACCCTGAATGTTCTGGATGTGGTGGCCCCACTCGTGGGCCACGACGTATTCCTGGGCGAGCACGGAATCGGATGCACCGTACTTGGAAACCATATCGTCGAAAAACCCGAGGTCGAGGTACACCGTCGAATCTCCAGGGCAGTAGAACGGGCCCACGGCGCTCGTCGCGTTACCGCACGCGGTGGAGACGGAGTTCGTGAAGATCTGGAAGTCGGGCAGCTGGTAGGTGATGCCCGTGTCCTGCGCGGACAGCTGTGTCTTCCACACCGCGTCGAGGGACTGCGCGGTGGCGACCATGCGGCACTCGACGCGAGTGTTGGCGTCCTGTCCCGTCTGGCAGGTGGACGTGTCGACTGTCGACGACGAGGTCGACGACGTGTCGGAAGGCGAGGACAGCAGGCTCGTCAGATCGATGCCGGTGAAGTAGGAGAACCCGAGGATCAAGAGAACACCGAGCAGTGAGCCACCGCCTGCACCTGCGATCTTTCGCCCTGCGCCGGACGTGCCAACGCGCGAGGGATCCAAACGGATGTTGT